>NZ_JBAGLP010000107.1:0-155604 GCF_036689775.1 Isoptericola haloaureus
TGGCCAGACCAAACAAACTAGCAAAACTAGCTGTCCAATCTAGTCCAAAGGAACCAATGAAGGTTCAAAATTTGGCATTGACTATCAAGCACACTGTTGAGTTCTCAAACAACCGACACACACCATCCAAGACCGGAACAACCCGTCCCGACCCCGTCCGGGGCAACCCTTCAACCTTACCCGAACCGATCCGCCCTGTCCAGTCCGCTCTGCGAACCGTGGGCGACCTGCTCGAGGTCCAGCCCCTCCCGAATCCGGGGCGCACGAAACGCCCTGTCCGTTCGAGGAGAGTTTCAGCCCCGGCGGCCACCTCGCGGTGTCCGTTCCCTGTCGGGCTGACGTCAGAGAACATTACACGGCTTGGGCACCGAGTCCAACTCCTGACGGGGTGACCCGGCGCACAGTGCCCTGCCGGCCCGTCGTCGCAGGTCGCACCGCCTGCCCCCGACCGCGGAACGACGCCGTCCGCGCTAGGTTCGCAGCGTGACCGCACCATCCGTCGTCGTCCGTCCCGCCCGTCCCGACGAGGCCGCCGAGCTCGCCTGGCTCGCCGCCCTGACGTTCCCCCTCGCGTGCCCACCGGGGACCTCCACGGCCACCATGGCCCGGCACATCGCCGAGCACCTGTCGCCGGAGCGCTTCCGAGCGTGGAGCCGCGACCCCGGCTGCGCGCTGCTCGTGGCCGACGGAGGCGAGTCTCCCGCCGGCTACGTGCTGCTGCTGCGGGGCGAGCCGGACGGGGACGCCGAGCGGGACGTTCTGCGGTCCACGGTCGGGCCCGGTCCCTACGTCGAGCTGTCGAAGATCTACGTCCACCCTGCTCGTCAGGGAGACGGCACGGCGAACGCGCTGATGGCCGCAGCCGTCCGGACGGCTGACGAGATCGCACCCGATCGTCCGTTCTGGCTCGGCACCAACGGGGACAACCTGCGAGCCCAGGCCTTCTACCGCAAGCACGGGTTCACCGTCGTCGGCAGCCGCACCTACGACGTCGGGGGTGTGCAGCACGACGACGTGGTCATGCTGCACACCCCCTGAACCGCGACCACGCCGCACCGACGTCGCGCCACGGAGCGCAGCGAGCGCCTCGGCTTCTCGCCACCCGCCGAACGGGGGTGGAGAAGCCGAGGCGCTCGATCCGCCGTGACGACCGCAGGTCAGTCCACGACCAGGGTCCAGTGGTCCGGCGACGACGCCGGCTCATGGCCCCGGGTGCGCTGGAGCGCTTCGAAGGAGTCCCCCTCGAAGAGCACCACGTCGCCCTCGGTGAAGATCCGCGACTCGGTCCACACCGCCGAACCGTCCTCGGTCGCGACGATCTCCTGCCACGGACCGTTGGCCCGTTCACCGGGTGTCTTGTCCGAGGACGGGCGCGCGGCCTCCCAGACCGAGCCGTCCAGGACGACGCGGTCGCCCCCGTCGTACCGGACCTCCGGCTCCCAGCTCGGGTAGCAGGGCTCGTTCGCATCGCCCTTGGTCCAGGTCCACGAGTCCGCATTCTTCGTGGGTGACGGCTTGTCGGTCAGGATGTAGCCCTCCGAGGGCGTGGCCACCACCGTCACACCGCCGTCGTTCTTGCGGGTCTCGACGTACTCGACCCCCTCGACGACCGGGAACGGTGCACCCGTGATGTTGGCCGGACCGCACTGGTCCGTCCACGTCGGGCGTTCGGGCGTCACCTCGACCAACGGCTCGACACCGACGCCGTCACCGACGAACTCGAACATGTTGATGTTCGCGATGAAGTGGCTGCCGTCGGCGCGGAACACGAGGCTCAGGGTGAACGGGCCCTCCGGCGTCTGCTCGACAGGAGCGTCGAACCACTCGTAGGCCTGGAAGCCACCGGTCCCGGTGATCTCCGTGCTTCCGAGCAGCGCGCCGTCCGCAGACCCCGCACGCATCTCCAGCGTGCCACCGACCGTGCTCGTCGCGAGCCGGAAGCGCAGGCTGTCGATGCCCTCCAGGTTGACATCCGAGTACTGCAGCTCGTACCCGTCGCGGATGTAGCCGATGTTCTGGCCCCCGCCGAGCGGGTCACCGGCCTCCTCGTACCGCACGTCCTCCTGCGGATCGTGGTGCTCCGCCTGGATCAGGGTGGGCTGCAGGCGGACCGACTCCGTGACCGCCGCCAGGCTGGGTGCCTCGGCGTCGTGCCCGCCGCGCACGTAGTCGACCTCGAGCTCGTACCGGAGCCGGTCGTCCGTGGTGTGCTCGTCGGGCAGGACCATCGGGACCGTCCCGAAGCACCCGGCCACCGGGTCTCCGGCGTGCACGTGGTCGCCGTCGGTGACCACGAGCCGCGACCGGACGTCGCGGCAGTCGACCTCGACGCTGTCGTCGACGGTGACCTCGAACGGGATCGTGTCGCCGAAAGCCACCACACCCCCGACGGGCGGCTCGCCGACCTCGATCGACGGCGGCGTCCCCGTCGGCGCGGCGAAGGTCAGCGTCCGCCACGGCTCGACGTTGCCGGCGACGTCGGTCGACCGGTACCGGACGACGTGCTCACCCCCGCCCGTGACGAGGACGGGTCCGTCGTCGGCGACCGGTGCCCCACCGTCGAGCACGTACTCCGTGGAGCCGACGCCCGACGTCGCGTCCTCGGCCACGAGACCGACCTCGACGTCCCCCGTGAAGGCCCCGTCGGCGACGACGCCCTGCGGGTCCGCCTCGGTGGTCGGTGCCGTGCCGTCCACACGGACCTGCAGGGACTCCCTGTTGGACGTGTCCCCGTCACGCACGGCGCGGTAGGTCACGTCGTGGACGCCGTCCTCGGCCAGCTCGAGCGGTCCGGAGTAGTCCTGCCAGTCCCCGCCGTCGAGCCGGTACTCGACCGCGTCGCCCGCGGCCGTGTCGAGGGTGACCGTCACCGGGCCGGTGTACCAGCCGTCGGCTCCGTCCGGATCGGCGGGGTCGACCGCCGCGGTCGGCACCTCGACGACCTCGGGCCGGCCGCCGGCCGCACCCTCGCCGACGAGGTCGAACCAGTTGAGGTTGAGCAGGTAGCCGGAACCCCCACGAAACGACAGGACCAGGTCGAACGTGCCGTCGGGCGCGTCGACCTCGGTCTCGACGAACTCCCAGCTCTGGAAGCCGCCGGTGTCCGACACCTGAGCGGTGCCGAGCAGCGGTCCGTCCACCGAGTCCTGACGGACCTCGATCCTGCTGCCGTCGCTGGACGCTGCCACGCGGAACCTCATCGCGTCGATGTTCGCGAAGTGGAAGTCCTCGTAGACCATCGAGCTGCCGTCGGTGATGAAGCCCATGTTGAGCAGCCCGCCCTCGGGGTCCTCGGTCTCCTCCGACCGCACGCCGTCACCGATGTCGTAGTGCTCGGCCTGCTTGCGGCTCGGCTGCATCGCGACGACGTCGCGCCCCTCGAGCGGGGCCACGGTGCCCTCCGGCGAACCGCCGTCGGTGTACCGGGCCTCGAGGGCGTACGTGATGCGGTCGGTGTCGACGTGGCCGCCGTCGGGCTCCAGGACGAACGACCCCTCGCAGCCCGTGGTGGCCTGCATCGGGTGCCCGTGGTCGTCGTGACCCAGGATGAGCTCGACGTCGACCTCGGCGCAGTCGATGTCACCGGTGCTCGTCGACCCGTCCTCGACGTCGTCCACGCCGATGGCGAAGTCGACGGTGTCGCCGTAGGTGAACACGGCACCGTTCGCCGGCCACTGGATCTCGACGTCCGGCTCGGTGTTGCCGACGGCGATGGTGACGTTGGCGGTTCCCGTCCGCTCCTGCGCGTCGGTCACCGTCAGGATCGCGGTGAAGTCGCCCTCCTCCGTGTACTCGTGGGTCGGGTTCTCCTCCGTCGACGTCGCACCGTCCCCGAAGTCCCAGGAGTAGGTCAGGTCACCGCCCTGGGGGTGGGACGTGCCTGCGCTGGAGAACTCGACGGTCAGCGGGACCCCGCCGGAGCGCGGCGTGGCCGAGACGTTGGCGATCGGGTTCGTGTTGCCGCCGGTGTAGTCGATGCGTACCACCTGCGAGTCGGCGTTGTTGCCGCCGAACCCGGAACCCCACTCGATGCCGTACAGAGCGCCGTCGTGGGCGCCGAAGACGAGCTCGTGCGGACGGGTCATCTCGATGGCGCCGTCGAGCATCGGGACGACGTCGAGCAGCTCCTTGTCCCCGCCGAGGTGCGTCTCGTAGAGCCGGTTCTGGCCCCACTCGTAGAAGATCGGCACCCCGTCGTAGTACTCGGGCCACTGGCGCTCCGACTCGAGGGTGGGGTCGTACTGGTACGCCGGGCCGCCCATCGGGGCACCGCTGCGTCCCACCACGGGGTGGGACAGCAGCCGCCCGTACTCGACCTGCGGGTCGATGCTCGGCGGCAGCTCCTGCAGACCCGTGTTGTTCGGCGAGTCGTTGACGGGCGCCTCGCAGTCGAACTCCTCCCCGGCGGTCCCGGTCGCGTAGTCGTAGTCGACGTAGGCGCCGGTCCCGTGGCAGTACGGCCAGCCGTAGTTGCCGGGCTGGGTCATGATGTTCCACTCGACCCGTCCGTCGATGCCCTTCTCCGGGTCGGGAGCGTTGGCGTCCGGACCGTAGTCGGCCAGGTACACGGTCGAGTCCACCGGGTCCACGGAGAAGCGGAACGGGTTGCGCAGACCCATCGCGTAGATCTCGGGCCGGACGAGATCGGAGTCCCGCCCTGCGGCCCACTCGGTGTCGATCAGATTCCCCTCGGGAACCGTGTAACCACCGTCGTCCGTCGGGGTGATGCGCAACAGCTTGCCGCGCAGGTCGTTCGTGTTGGCGGAGCTGCGCTGGGCGTCGAACGCCTCGTTGCCCTCACGCTCGTCGATCGGGGCGTAACCACCCGGGTCGCCGCCCGGCGAGGTGTCGTCTCCCGTGGAGATCCACAGATCACCCTCGGGCCCGAAGTCCAGGTGGCCGCCGGAGTGGCAGCACTCCTGCCGCTGGTGGGGGAACTCGAGCACGACGGACTCGGACGACATGTTCAGGGTGTCGCCCTCCATCGTGAACCGCGACAGACGCTGCACCGGTGCAGGCACGTCGTCGGAGTCCGGGGTGTAGAAGAGGTAGACCCAGCCGTTCGTGGCGAAGTCGGGGTCGAGCTCGATGCCGAGAAGACCGTTCTCCTGGGCGTCGTGCACCGCCAGGGCGCCGGCTGTGGAGGTCGTGCTGTCCTCGGGGTCGATCACCCGGATCTGGCCGGCGCGCTCGATGAAGATCACGCGACCGTCCGGAGCGACCTGGAGGCCCATGGGGCTGGCGACGTCGTCGTCCAGCACGACCTTCTGGTAGTTGGAGTGCTTCGTCCCGCCGCAGTCGTTCTCGACGAGCCCGGCGCTCCACAGGAGCCCGCCCTCGAGGTGTCCGACGAAGAGATCCTCCGAGAAGCTCTCGTCGGTGTGGCCACCGCCGGTGTACCAGGATCGACCGCCGTCGTAGTACTGGCACCACGCGATGGGGTGGTCCTCCCCCATGGCGCCGCCACCCGCGTCGTACGTGGACTCGTCGAGCGTGGCGAGGACGTGCACGTCCCCGCGGGGGTTCTCCTGGAAGTTGTACCACTCGTCGAACCGGGTCCAGACCTCCGGGAGCTGCTCCGTCGACGGGTGACTGCGGTCTGCCACGTGGACGTCCGCCGTCTGCTGCTCCGGGTGCCCCGAGAAGTAGGCGCCGACGAGGCCGCCGTACCAGGGCCAGGTGTACTCGGTGTCGCTCGCGGCGTGGATACCCATGTACCCGCCGCCGGAGCGGATGTAGTCCTCGAAAGCCGCCTGCTGGGTGTCGTCCAGCACGTCACCGGTGGTGGACAGGAAGACGACAGCGTCGAAGTGGTCCAGGTTCTCCGGGGTGAACGCCGCGGAGTCCTCGGTGGACTCGTAGGTCATGCCGTTCGCCGTGGCGAGCTGTTCGACGGCGGCGACACCGGTCGGGATCGACGAGTGACGGAAGTCCGCCGTCTTCGAGAAGATCATGATGTGCGGGTCCTCGTGGGCACTGGCGGGTACCGCCACGAGGCCGACGAGGGAGACCGTGGCCGCCGCGACGGCGGCAAGCGCTCTCCGAACAGGTACAGGGATTCGCATGGCATCTCTCCATCGAGAAGTGGGATCAGATCGTCCTGATCGCCCCGACACATGCTCGGGGCTGTGCACCGACGCGCAGCGCGCATCGGAAGGCCTCGTGGGGTCGGCGGGGAGCCGACCCCACGAGGCGTTCGACCCTGCGGGTCAGTCCTTGGAGGAGAAGGCCGCGTCGAAGGCCGCGTCCGGGGCGTCGAACGCGAGCCGGCGCACGAAGGCGAGGCCCTCGGGCGCCCCGACGAGACGGTCCATCCCGGCGTCCTCCCACTCGACCGAGAGCGGTCCGTCGTACCCGATGGCGTTGAGCATCCGGAACGAGTCCTCCCACGGCACGTCGCCGTGGCCGGTCGAGATGAAGTCCCAGCCGCGCCGCGGGTCCGCCCACGCCAGGTGCGACGAGAGCCGTCCGTTGCGGCCGTTGAGGCGCTTCTTCGTGTCCTTGCAGTGCGCGTGGTAGATGCGGTCCTGGAAGTCCCAGAGGAAGCCCACGGGGTCGACGTCCTGCCAGACCATGTGGCTCGGGTCCCAGTTCAGGCCGAACGACTCCCGGTGCCCGATCGCCTCGAGCGTGCGCCGGGTGGTCCAGTAGTCGTAGGCGATCTCGCTCGGGTGGACCTCGAGGGCGAACCGCACGCCGACCTCCTCGAAGACGTCGAGGATCGGGTTCCAGCGGTCGGCGAAGTCCTGGTAGCCGGCCTCGACCATGTCCGCCGGCACCGGCGGGAACATCGCGACGGTCTTCCAGATCGAGGAGCCGGTGAACCCGACGACGGTGCGCACACCGAGCTTCGCGGCCATGCGCGCGGTGTCCTTCATCGCCTCGGCGGCCCGCTGTCGGACGCCCTCCGGGTCGCCGTCGCCCCACACCTCCGGCGAGAGGATCTCCTCGTGCCGCCGGTCGATCGGGTCGTCGCAGACCGCCTGACCCGTGAGGTGGTTGGAGATCGCGACGATCTGCAGGCCGTGCCGCGCCATGAGGTCCTTGCGGCCCTGGACGTACTCGGCGTCGTCCCACCGGGTGACGTCGAGATGGTCGCCCCAGCAGCACAGCTCCAGGCCGTCGTAGCCCCAGCCGGACGCCAGCTCCGCCAGCTCCTCCAGCGGCAGGTCGGCCCACTGACCGGTGAACAGGCTGATCGGTCGTGTCATCGTTCTTCCTCTCGTTCGTCAACGTCGGCCGGGCACCCGGCGCGGCGGGTCCTCGCCGACAACCTCGGCAGGGGGTGTGCGCCGGGGAACAGGGCCTCCGGCGCACACCCCGGTCCTGGTGGCGCGCACCTCCTGGACGGTCTCGATCCGATCAGGCCAGGTCGATCCAGCGGTGCTTGTCGGACGCGCTGCGCTCGACGGCGTCGAGGACGCGCTGCACGGCGAGCCCCTCGGCGAACGACGGCGCAGGCTCCTCGCCGGCTGCGAGCGCTCCCACCAGATCGACGACCTGGTGGGTGAAGGCGTGCTCGTAGCCCAGGCCGTGGCCCGGGGGCCACCAGGCCGCCACGAAGGGGTGCTCGGCCTCGGTGACCACGATCCTCCGGAACCCTGCCGTCGCCGGCGGCTCGGTCGCGTCGAAGAAGTGCAGGACGTTCATGTCCTCGAAGTCGAAGGCCAGCGATCCCGCGGATCCGTTGATCTCGATGCGGATCGCGTTCTTGCGGCCGTTGGCGTAGCGCGTGGCCTCGTAGCTGGCCATGGCCCCGCCGGACATGCGGCCGAAGAAGACGGCGGCGTCGTCGACGGTCACCGGACCGGTCTCCGTGCCCGCCGTGCCGGACAGTCCGGAGAACTCGGTGGCCACCGGCCGCTCGGGCACGAAGGTCTCGAGCATCCCGGAGACGCCGGTGAGCCGCTCACCGGTGATGAACTGGGTGAGATCGACGACGTGCGCACCGATGTCGCCGAGCGCACCCGACCCTGCCTTGTCCTTCTGCAGGCGCCAGTTCAGCGGTGTCGACGCGTCCGACAGCCAGTCCTGCAGGTACTGCGCCCGCACGTGGCGGATCTGACCGAGTCGGCCGTCGGCGACGAGCTGGCGCGCGAGCTGGATGGCGGGGACACGCCGGTAGGTGAAACCCACCATGGCGTGCACGCCGTGCTGCGCCGCGCGGTCCGCTGCCGCCACCATCTGCTCGGCCTCGGCGACCGAGTTGGCCAGCGGCTTCTCGCACAGCACGTGCTTGCCGGCGTCGAGCGCCGCGACGGCGATCTCGGCGTGGGTGTTGCCCGGTGTGCAGATGTCGATGAGGTCGATGTCGTCCCGCTCGAGCAAGCGACGCCAGTCCGTCTCGGAGGACTGCCATCCGAGCCGGTCCGCGGCCGCCGCGACCTTCTCCGGGTCCCTGCCGGCGACCGCCGTCATCTCCGTGCGCAGCGGCAGGTCGAAGAAGCGGGGGGCGGTGCGCCACGCGTGGGAGTGCGCCGCGCCCATGAACGAGTAGCCGACCATGCCGACGCCGAGGCGAGCGCCGTCTGCTGCAGCCATTGGTGTGTCCTTTCTGTCCTCGTGCGGCTCGAGCCACCACGAGGGCGGACGAGTCCGCGGCGGCGGGGCGTGTCACGCCCCGCCGCCGTGGTGTGGGTCGACCGGGTCAGGTCAGGAACGGAACCCGATGCCCATGTACTGGTCGACGTTGTCCGCCGTGACCACCGGGGCGAAGAGCTGCACGGTGCGCGGGACGGCCGCGGAGGCCAGGTCGGACATGTTCTTGTCCTGCGCGATCAGGCGGGCGAGCTTGATGCCGTCGGCCGCCTGGGTCGACGGGTAGACGACCGTGGCCTGCAGCACGGTGTCACCGGACTGGATGTGCTCCATCACGTCGAGCGAGCCGGCGCCGCCGACCATGAAGAACTCGTCGCGACCGGCGTTCTCGATCGCCTGCAGGACGCCGACACCCTGGTCGTCGTCGTGGTTCCAGATGGCGTCGATCTCGGGAGCCGCCTGCAGGAGGTTGGCGGTCACCTGCTCACCGCTCTGGACGGTGAACTCCGCGGAGACCTGGTTGTCGACGTCGAGGCCGCAGTCGGACAGCGCGTCGGCGAAGCCCTGCGACCGGTCCTGCGTCAGCGGCAGCGAGGCGATGCCCTGGATCTCGGCGATGACCGCGTCGGGCTGGTCGCCGAGCTGCTCGCAGATGTAGGTGCCGGCGCTGACGCCCATGCCGTAGTTGTCGCCGAGCACGGTGGTGCGGGCGGCGAACGGGCTGGTGAACTCGCGGTCGACGTTGACGACCGGGATGCCGGCCTCCATCGCCTCGATCGCGACGTCGGTCAGCGCGGCGCCGTCGAACGGCAGGAGCACGATGGCGTCCACGCCGTCGGCGATGAACGTCTCGATCTGGCTGATCTGGACGTTGACGTCGTTCGTGCCCTCGGCGACGCGGAGCTCGACGTCCTCGTAGTTGTCGGCCTCGGCCTCGGCGGCGGAGGTGATCGCACCCATCCAGCCGTGGTCGGCGGCGGGGGCGGAGAAGCCGATCGTGACGGTCTCCCCCGGCTCGTCGTTGGCGGTGCCGGCGGCCCCGCCCTCGGAGCTCATCTCCTCGGAGGAGTCGGTGCCCTCCTCCTCGGCAGGCTCGTTGCTGACGCAACCGGCCAGCAGGGCAGCCGAGGCGGCCAGGGCGAGCGGTGCCGCGATGAGACGACGGCGCATGGTTCGTGCGGACATGATCATCCTCGATTCGGTCCGGGTACTGACGTGTACTTGCAGGACAGGTAGGGGTCGGTGGGACAGGTCGGGGTCAACTGGACTTGGAGCGGCCGGCGAACCGCTGCTGGAGCAGCACGGCGGCGACGATGATCGCGCCGCGGGCGATCTGCTGCACCGAGCTGTCGACGTTGTTGATGATGAAGACGTTCTGCAGGGTCGCGAAGATGAGGACGCCGATGATCGTGCCGATGATCGTGCCGCGCCCACCGGCGAGCAGGGTGCCGCCGACGACGACCATGGCAATCACGTCGAGCTCCATCAGGAGACCGTTGGTGGACGACCCCGCTCCGGTCCGGGCGAGCATCATCACACCGCCGATGCCGGCCGCCAGGCCCGAGAAGCCGTAGACGTAGAGCAGGTGGCGCTTGACGTTGATGCCGGCGAGCCGGGCCGCTTCCCGGTTGCCGCCGATGGCCACCGTGCGGCGCCCGAAGGTGGTCCGGTTGAGCAGGAACCAGCCGGCGATGGCGACGACGACGAAGATCCAGACGATCTTCGGCACGCCGAGCAGGTCACCCTGGAAGGTGCTCTCGAACGACGGCTGGTCGACGATCTGCGTGCGCCGGTTGGCGATGAGCTCGGCGAGCCCGCGGGCCGCGACCAGCATCGCCAGCGTGGCGATGAACGCCACCACGTTGCCGTAGGCGATGATCACGCCGTTGACCAGCCCGGCGGCGAGGCCGACCAGGAGCGCGCAGCCGACCATGACGATCCAGCCGTACTGGTCGGCCATGGTCTGCGTGGCCAGGGTCGAGGCCCACACGGTGGTCAGGCCGAGCACGGAGCCGACCGACAGGTCGATGCCGCCGGTGGTGATGACGAAGGTCATGCCGATCGCCAGCACGCCGGTCACCGACGCGAGGCTGAGCACGATCATGAGGTTCTGCACGCTGGCGAACCGGTCGCCGCCGGTGAGCAGCCCGACCAGGCACAGCAGGACCAGGGCGGCGACCAGACCGAGGTTCCGGACCGTCGTTCCCGAGAGCCCCAGGCGGGAGCGGGAGCTCTCCTTGTGGTTCGTGGGGGTTTCTGTCGCCGAACTCGACGGCGTCTGCTGCTCGCTCACGCGGCACTTCCTTCCATGACCATGTCGAGCACCTGGTGCTCGTCGATCGACTCGGCGGACCCTTCGTGCACGACCTGTCCGTCGGAGATGACGAGGACACGGTCGGCGAGGCCCAGAACTTCGGGGATCTCGCTGGAGACGACCAGCACGGCGGTGCCGGCGTCGGCGAGCCGTCGTACCAGGTCGTAGATCTCGGACCTCGCGCCGACGTCGACGCCGCGGGTCGGTTCGTCGAGCAGCAGCACCTCGCAGCCGTGGACCAGCCAGCGGGCGAGCATCGCCTTCTGCTGGTTTCCGCCGGAGAGGGTGCGGATGGCGCGGTCGACGTCCGGCGGCCGCAGGTCCAGGGCCTTCGCCTGCTCTTCGGCAGCGGCCTTCTCCGCCTTCTCGTCGAGCCAGCCGCCCCGGGCGGTCCGCGCGAAGGAGGACAGGGTGATGTTGCGGTAGACGGGCTCGTCGAGCAGCAGCCCCTGGCTCTTGCGCTCCTCGGGTGCGAGGCCGATGTCGGCGGCCACGGCCGCCCCCACGGAACCGCGGCGGAGCCTCTTGCCGTCCAGCTCCACGCGGCCGTGCGTGGCCCGGCGCGCGCCGTAGATCGTCTCGAGGATCTCGGAGCGCCCCGAGCCGACCAGACCGGCCAGGCCGACGATCTCCCCGGCACGGATGGACAGGCTCACGTCGGAGAAGACGCCCGCCAGCGAGAGGTTCTCGACCTGGAGCCGCAACGGGGCGTCGTCCGGCACGCCGGGGCGCTCGGGGAAGGAGTACTCCATCGACTTGCCGGTCATGAGCTTGATGAGCTCGTCCGTCGGCGTGGTCGCCACGTCGAGGTTGCGCCCCACCGTCACGCCGTCCTTGAGCACGGTGATCCGGTCGCCGATCCGGCGGATCTCCTCGAGCCGGTGCGAGATGTAGACGATGGCGACGCCCTGCTCGGTGAGCTCGGCGACGACGCGGAAGAGGTTGTCCACCTCGCCCGAGTCCAGGACGGCCGACGGTTCGTCCATGACGATCACGCGCACGTCGCGCGACAGCGCACGGGCCATCGACACGATCTGCTTGCCCGCGGCGGAGAGCGACCCGACCTCGCGGTGCGGCGAGATCTCGGGGTGCCCGAGCCGGGCCATGAGCTCTCGGGTCCGCTGCGCGGCGAAGCGGCGCTTGGTGAACCCGGCCGAGGCCAGCTCGTGACCGAGGAAGATGTTCTCGGCGACGGTCAGACCGTCGACGACGTCCAGCTCCTGGTACATCGTGGCCACGCCGTGCTCGAGCGCGGCGTCGGGGTGCGGGATGGCGATCTCTTCGCCGTCGAATCGGATGGTGCCGGACGTGGGCTGGTGGGCCCCGGCCAGCACCTTGATGAGCGTGGACTTGCCGGCACCGTTCTGCCCGAGCAGACAGTGCACCTCGCCGGCACGGACGTCGAGGTCCACACCGTCGAGGGCCTTGGCGCCCGGGAAGTGCTTGACGATCCCTTGCATCTGCAGCAGCGGCGCTGCGGGGTCTTCTGTGACCATGCGACGACTCTAAGGGCAACTTCTGTTCGTCGTCAATCATAAGTTCCGGTACTTTCGGATCGTTACCCCGCTGTGATGCAGTACGGGTTGACACATGCGACGGAGACGAGAGGCGTGGTTGACTGTGCTTATGGAAGGGTTGGCGAAGTTTCCCCCGCGCCCGACAGGGGCCGGAGCGATGTTTCAGCTGTTCCGGGACGGTCGACCCCGCACACGTGCATCCCTGGTCGCGGCCACGGGACAGTCACGGTCCACCGTCGCCGCGCGCATCGACGCGCTGCGCGCCGTCGGGCTGCTCGCCCCCGCGGGCGAGGCCTCGAGCACCGGCGGTCGCCCGCCGTCCACCTTCGCTTTCGACCCGACCTCGCGGATCGTGCTCGGCGTGGACCTCGGCGCCTCGCACGCACGGCTCGCGATCACCGACCTCGCCGGAGAGCCCATCGGCGTGCTCCAGGAGCCCCTGTCGATCGCCGACGGCCCGACGCACGTGCTCGACTGGGTCGCCGAAGCGGGTTCCAAGGTCATCGCGCAGGCCGGTCGGCGGGTCGACGAGCTCGCCGGCATCGGCATCGGGCTCCCCGGACCCGTGGACCACACCACCGGCCGACCGGTGAACCCGCCGATCATGCCCGGCTGGGACGGCACGGACGTCCCGGCCGAGCTCTTCGCCCGGCTCAGGGCCCCCGTCCTCGTCGACAACGACGTGAACATCATGGCGCTGGGCGAGCACCGCACGGTGTGCGCCTCGGTCGACGACCTGCTGTTCGTCAAGGTCGCGACCGGCATCGGGGCCGGCGTCATCATGGACGGCGAGCTGCGGCGCGGTGCCCAGGGCGCCGCCGGCGACCTCGGTCACATCACCGTGCCGCGCGGTTCGGACATCCCCTGCCGGTGCGGGAACACCGGGTGCCTCGAGGCGGTGGCCGGTGGCGCCGCCCTCGTGGCGGACCTGCGGGCCCGCGGCGCGGACGTCAGCAGCACCAGCGACGTCGTGGACCTCGTGCGTGCCGGGGACGTCGCGGCAGGCCAGGCGGTCCGCCAGGCCGGCCGCGACATCGGCAGCGTGCTGGCGGCGTCCGTGAGCCTGCTCAACCCGGCGCGCATCGTCATCGGCGGCATCCTGTCCGACGCCGGTGAGCACCTCATGGCCGGCATCCGCGAGATCGTCTACCAGCGCTCCCTGCCCCTGGCGACCCAGCACCTGCGGATCGCCACCACCGGCGCCGGCGCGCAGGCCGGCGTCGTCGGCGCCGCGTTCCTCGTCACCGAGCAGTACCTCGCGGCACCGTCGATCGACGCCCTCATCGCCTCGGCCGAGAGCGCCTGAGACCCACCGCGGTCCAGCAGGGCGGCCCGGGCCCCTTCACTCGCCCAGCGCCTCCGGACCGCCGGTCAGCAACGCCGTGAACCGCTCCTCGTCGAGGACCGGCACGCCGAGCTGCTCGGCCTTGGCCGCCTTGGAGCCGGCCTTCTCCCCCGCCACGACGTAGTCGGTCTTCTTCGAGACCGACCCCGCGGCCTTGCCGCCGGCCTGGAGGATGGCCTCTTTGGCGCCGTCGCGCGAGTAGCCCTCCAACGAGCCCGTGACGACGACCGTCAGCCCGGCGAGCGGGCCGGTGGGTTCGTCGGTGGCCCGCTCGGCCATCGCCGCCGGTCCGGGGTGCCCCGGGGTCGAGAAGCGGACGCCGGCACGGGCCCAGGTGTCGACGATCTCGCGGTGCCAGTCGACGTCGAACCAGGCCTGGACCTCGTCGGCGATCACCGGACCGACGCCCTCCACGGCGGCGAGGTCCTCCCGGGAGGCCTCCCGGACGGCGTCGAGGGAGCCGAACCAGTCCGCGAGCGCCCGGGCCGCCACCGGCCCGACGTGCCGGATGTTCAGGGAGACCAGGATCCGCCAGAGATCCTTGGTCCTCGCCCGCTCGAGCTCGTCGAGGAGCTTGGTGGCCTGGGCGTTGGGCTCGTACAGCGACTCCCCCGCCTCGACGGCTGCTCGTTCGTCGGCCTTGGACAGCTTGCGCTTCTTCTGGAACGGCCGCACGGCCTTGACCGTCTGGACGGAACCGTCCGGCATCTCGTACTCGGCCGACTCCCCCCGACCGTCCCACTCCTTCGGCAGGCCCGTCTCGGAGTCCCGCACGACGGCCCGGATCGGCGCGAGCTCGTCGAGCGTGAGGTCGAACAGCCGCGCCTCGGTGCGCAGCGGCGGTTCGCTCGGCTCCAGCGGCTGCGTCAACGCCGCCGCGGTGACCTCGCCGAGCGCGTCGACGTCGAGCCCGCCACGGGAACCGATGTGCTCGACGCGCCCGCGCACCTGCGCCGGGCAGGACTCGGCGTTCGGGCACCGCAGGTCGACGTCGCCCTCCTTCATCGGCCGCAGCGGCGTGCCGCACTCGGGGCACCGCTCGGGCATGACGAAGTCCTCGCGGGGGTAGCCGTCGTCGGCCAGCGCCGTGACCGGACCGAGGATCTCGGGAATGACGTCACCCGCCTTGCGCAGCACCACCATGTCGCCGATCCGCACACCCTTGGCCCTGACGACGTCCTGGTTGTGCAGGGTGGCCTGCCGCACCGTGGAGCCGGCCACCAGGACGGGATCCATGACGGCGTACGGCGTGGCCCGACCGGTCCGCCCGACGCCGACCTGGATGGCCAGCAGGCGGGTGTTCACCTCCTCGGGCGGGTACTTGTAGGCCGTCGCCCAGCGCGGCGCGCGGCTGGTGGCGCCCAGGAGGCGCTGGTCCGCCAGGGCGTCGACCTTCACCACGATGCCGTCCAGCTCGTGCTCGATGTCGTGGCGGTGCTCGCCGAAGTGGTCGATCATCTCGAGCACCGCGTCGACGCCCTCCACGACCCGGTTGTGCGGCGAGATCGGGATGCCCCACCGCGCGAAGAGGTCGTAGGCGTCCGAGAGGTTGGCCAGCTCCTCGCGCCGCCCTTCCGTCCACTGCAGCGCGCCGACGCCGTGGGCGTACAGGCGCAGCGCCTCGATCCGGGCGAGCCCCGCCTCGTGCTCGAGCCCGGTCTTCTTGTCCAGGAGCTGACGCAGCCCGCCGGCGGCGGCGTTGCGCGGGTTGGCGAACTGGGGGAAGCGGCGCAGCGCGGCCACGCGGGCGCGCTCCTCGTCGAACCCGCGGGTGGCCGCACGCTCCCGCGCCTCGCCGACGGCACGGTCCCGCAGCTCGACCTGCAGCTCGTTGAGGCGGGCGAAGGACGCCGTCGGGATGAACACCTCCCCGCGGATCTCGACGACGTCCGGGTGCTCGTCACCGTCGAGGCGGTGGGGGATCTGTGCGATGCGCAGCGCGTTGGCGGTGATGTCCTCACCCGTGCGACCGTCCCCGCGGGTGGCGGCGCGGACCAGGCGTCCCTGCTCGTACAGCAGCGCGATCGCCAGGCCGTCGATCTTGACCTCCGACAGGTAGCCGACGGCGCCGCCGGGCACGTCGAGGTCGCGGGCGACCCGGGCGTCCCAGGCGCGCAGCTCGTCCGTGCTGAACACGTTGTCGAGCGAGAGCATCGGCTCGAGGTGGTCGACGTTCGCGAACGCGGCCGAGGCCTGCCCACCCACGCGCTGGGTCGGCGAGTCCGGCCGGCGCAGCGCCGGATGGGCGGCCTCGAGCGCTTCGAGCTCGTGCATCCGCGCGTCGTACGCGGCGTCGGACACCTTCGGGGCGTCGTGCTGGTAGTAGGCGGCCTGGTCCTCCTCGACGAGGGCGACGAGCTCGGCCCAGCGGCGCTGGGCCGAGCTCTCGTCGAGCGCGGACGGGTCGACGGCGCGGTCGGTGTCGGTCACGCCCCCATCTTGCCGTGGGACACCCACACGGCGCGTCCCGTCACGGCTTCTGCTTCCGCAGGGAGGTGGCGCTGGTGCCCGACGACGAGGTGGACGAGGCGGACGAGCCTCCGCTCCCCCCGGACGACTGACTGCTCGTCGAGCCCGCCGGCGGCGCCCCCGTGCCGCCGGTGCTGCCGGAGCTGCCCGGGCCGGGGTTCGGTCCGGTGGACGCGCCTCCCTGCTGGCCGCCTCCGGAGGGTGCACCGGACGAGTCGGAGGACTTGCCGATGTCCCACCCGAGGATGCCGTCGAGCTTGACCGACGGCTTCTTCAGCGACCCCGACGCCTTCAGGCGGATCAACGTCGTGTACTTGTCGATCTTCTCGCTCTTCTTGCCCCACTTCGCGGCGCGCGCCTGGCCCGCCTCGTCGTAGCTGAGCAGCAGCTGCCCGAACTTGGCCGGCGAGGGCCGGTTCGCCCGGGTGGAGTCGCTGACCGTGAACGTGCCCGCCTGGTTCAGCTGGTAGTCGCTCTTGCTCGGGTCCTTGCTGGCCGGCAACGGGGCACGTCCGGTCGTGTCGACGTACCGCAGCGGGTTGGCCGCCGCGTAGGTGTAGGCCGAGAGCAGGCCGGGATCGGCGACGACCGCGTCCGGGTCCTCGGTCAGCAGCGGCTCGGTGGACAGGAACCGCTGGTCCCGCCACGAGTACCACCGCTCGCCGAAGCTCGTGAGCTTGTACGTGGCGTCGGTCCACCCGCCGGCGAACAGGTACGGGGTGTCCTTGATGCGGCTCTGTCCCGCCACCCACTTCTGCCCGGACGGCAGGTACTCCAGGTACTGGAAGACGCTGCCGACCTCGTCGGTCACCACGCGCAGGCTGCCCTGCAGGTCGGTGTGGAAGAACTGGACGGTGAGCGGCTCGACCGGCGGGCACAGCCCGTCCCCGTCCGGGTCGGCCTGACCGACGTCGCAGGCGCAGGCCTGCGTCTCCGGGTCGCACACGCAGTTCTCGTCCACCAGCGGGTCGCAGCCCACCGGCGGCTCCGGGGCCGGGGCCGTGCGGTGGCCGGCGATCTTCGTGGCGCCCAGGTAGATCTCCGCGTAGCGGTGACCGTCGTTGTGCAGCCGCCAGGTCTCGTTGACGAAGAAGTACGTGCCCCCGGGTCCCCGTTCGAGGACCCGGTTGCCGTCGGCGTCGTAGCGGTACTCGGTGTCGTTGCCGTCCTGGCCGATCTCCACGAGGCGGTCCTCGGCGTCCCACACCATGCGGCGGTCGAGCTCGGAGGAGTCCGAGCTCGCGCACGGTTCGGTCCACCCGGTCACGTTGCCGTTGGCGTCGTGGGTGTACGTCCGCCCGCCCGCCTGCACCACCCGGTGCGGGTGGTCCGGGTCGAACTGCTGGTCGAGCCACGCGTAGGTCGACTCCGGGTCCTGGTTGTCCGAGCCGCCGCCGGACCCGCTGTACGGGTCGCACTGCGGCTCGTCCGTGGACCCGTCCTCGGGCAGGGAACCGTCACCCTTCTTCGAGTTCGTCTTCTGCTGCGACCGGCCCGGTCCCTTGCCGCCGCCCTTGCCGGTGGTCGACTCGGTGACGGTCGCCTGCGAGACGTCGACGAGGTTGCCGTTGGGCGTCCGGTCGGCCGCGTAGGTGTAGCTGCGGTCCTCCTGCCGGTCGATGTAGCGGCCCTCCGCCGCGGCCAGCCGGTAGTGCTGGTCGTAGGTGTAGGACTGCTGCGCCGGACCGGGCAGGTTGTTCGCCGGGATGTCGTCGAGCTCGTCCAGCGTGCCGGCCGAGCCGCCGTCGTAGAGCGCGTTGGCGACGTCGATCACGTTGCCGACGACGTCGTAGGAGTAGCGCAGCTCCTGCAGCTCGCGGGCGACCGAGGTCGTGCCGTCCCACTGCTCCTGCGCCGCGACGTCGGTGGAGACCCCGGTGAGGAACCGGCGGTCCGGGTCGTAGTCGTGCTCGGTGGTGACGCCGGTACCGGTGGTCACGGTGCGGAGGTCGCCGAACTCGTCGTACCCGGCGTGCGCCACGTACTCGATCTCGCGGTCCTCGCGGGGCACGGGGTCGCCCTCGACCGTGTAGGCGTCGTGCTGCGGTGCCTCGGACCACAGCCCGGAGACCTGGCCGCCGAGGTCGTACTCGTGGTGCAGCACCTCCCCGTGCCCGCCGTCGTCGCCCGGGTAGGTGAGCCGGACGAGACGCTGCAGCGAGTCGTACTGCCACCGCGTGGCCCAGGTGGGCTGCGGCTCGTCCTGCCCGATCCCGAACGGGTCGATGCCGCGGGTCACCGCCTCGGTGGACACGTTGCCGTCGACGTCGTAGGCGTACTCGCGGGCGACCGCGGGGGTGGCCTCGCGCGCGACCCGGCCCTGGCTGTTGCCCGGTGCCGCGGCGCCCAGCTCGTCACCGTAGGTGTACTCCACGTCGCCGGTGTCGTCCGGGTAGGTGATGCTGCGCAGCCGGTCGAAGTCGTAGGCGTACGCCACCGACGTGCCCGCGGCACGCCGCACCTCGTCGACGGTCGCCGCGACGTCGCCGGCCGGGGTCCACGCACGTTCCAGCAGACCCGAGTCGGGCGTCTCGACCGCCGTGCCGAGGTCGAGCATGTCGTACTCGTAGCCGGTCACCGCTCCCGCCGTGTCGGTGACCTGGGTCAGCCGGGCGATCGGGTCGTACGCATACGTGGTGATCAGCGGGTCCGTCCCGGTGCGGGCGGACTCGACGATCCGGGAGTCCCCGATCCCCGCGGCCGGCAGGGCGTCCAGCAGCCCGTCGGTCGTGCCCTCGGTGGGTGCCGGGTTCTCGACCACGGCCAGCACCGCGCCGCGCACGTCCGAGAAGCGCTGCACGGCCCGGCCGAGCGGGTCGGTCACGGTCGTGCTGGGCACCTTGAAGTCCAGGTGCGGAGGCTCGGTCGTGTCGTAGGTCCACGTCACCACGCTGCCGTCGGGCAGCTCGGTGCGCGTGGGGCCGCCGAGCAACCCGTACTCACGGATCGTCGGGTCCGTCCGCGGCACGTGCGTGTCGGCCGGGTCCATCGAGGAGTTCAACGTGTTGTAGGTCGTCAGGTGCGGCGGCAGGTCGCCTCCGCCGGGGTAGGTGGCCTCCTCCACGACCGGGTACCACTCCCGCACCTCCTTGCCCAGGGCGTCGAAGTCGACCGCACCCTCGACGACGACGGCGGGCGTGTCGCCGAGCGCGACGACCTGGGCGTCCCGCTTGCGCTGGACCACCCGGGCCATGCCGTCGACGAACGTGGCGGTGTCCAGGGTGTCGGCCGCGGGCGTCCCGTCGGCGCGCACGGCGTCGTGGTGCCGGGCGACGGCCCACGCGTGCCCGTCGGAGGCGTTCGTGCCGATGCGCAGACCTCCGTAGGCGTACGTGACGGTCGCCGGCCCGGACCCGCTGCCGTCGCAGGCGAAGTCGCCCGACTCCCGCGGCGTCGCCACGGCGGCGATGCGCCCGAGCGCGTCGTAGCAGTACTCGGTGGTGTGGCCGTTCGCATCCGTGGTCGTCGCCGGCAGGCCGACCGTGTGGTCGTACGTCGCGGTCGACGTCACCCCGTGGGAGTCCGTCACCTGCGCGATGTCGGTCACGCGGTGGTCGTCGTAGACGTAGTCCACGCAGTAGCGCTGCTCGTCGGCCGCCTGCTGGGCGGCCGCCTTCTCCGCGGCCGGGGCGTCGGACGCCGGCACGCAGCCGTCGAACACGGGCTCCTCGGGCAGCGCCGGCGGCGCACCGCCGCAGGCCGAGGAGTCGGTCTCGCCGGTGAGCACGTTCGCGGGGTACCGCACGGCGTCGTAGTTGCCGTAGGGCTCGAACGCCAGCTCGGTGACCGCGAGGATGTCGTCACCGCAGACGTCCTGGCCCTGGGTCTCGACGATCCGGACCGGGACGGCGTTGGCGCACAGGTCGAGGCTGCCGTCGCGGTACTTGAGCAGCTCGCCGGAGTCGTCGGTGCCGGCGTGCACCGCCACCGTGGCGGGCACCTGGACCCAGGACGTGTCCGCGTCGCGGGCGGCCGTGGTGCACGGCGGGTACGTCGTCACCGTGGTCGTGTCGTCGTCGGTGGTGCCCGTCTCGGCGTGGTCGACGACCTGGACGGTGTTGCCCAGCCCGTCGTAGGTGAAGTCCGTGGTGCGGGCGTGGGCGTCCCCGTCGCCGTCGTAGCGGGTGAACGTCTCCGTCGCCAGCCGGGGCGCGAGCGCCAGGTCGAACAGCGCCGTGCGGGCCGGGTCGCCGACGTCGGGCACCACGTCGGTGAAGACGTCACCGTTGGCGGGGCCGGAGCCGGGATCGCCAACCACGACGTATGCGTGCTCCCAGGTCGTCTCCGTCAGCTCCAGGAGATCGCCGTCGCCGCCCACCGAATCGGGGGCGAACAGGCGGGTGCGTTCGAGCAGGCCGGCGTCGAACGGGCTCTGGTTGCGGTAGTCCCACCGGGTGATCCGGAGGACCTCCGGGTCGTCGGTCGTCCCGTTGGTCGGGTCGACAGCGGGGTCGTCGTACTCGCGCTGCACCACCTCGGAGAAGCCGAGCGTCGTGCGGTGCAGGTGGTCGTAGGCGTTGCCGTCGTAGGAGAACTCGCGCCGCTGGACGTCGGTGCCGTCGCCGGGGCGGCCGTCGTCGTACTCCACCTCGCTCATGACCCACAGCGAGTTCGGCTGCTCCTCGATGTTGCCCGTGCGCTCGTAGTCGACACGGATCGTGCCGCCGAGCGGGTTCTCGACCGCCTTGAGCAGGCCGGTGCGCCCGGCCTGGTTGAGGCGGACCTCGACGTGCTCCTCGTTCAGGCTCTCGACGACGTCGAGGTAGCCGTCACCGTTCATGTCGACCATGTCGACGACGGTCCGCGAGCGCTCGTAGCCGCCGTGCACGCCGGGGTTGATGATGATGTAGCAGGCCACGAGGCAGATCGGGCCCACGGAGACCGTGAAGTCGAACCCGCCGTTCACCGACGTGCTGCGACCGAGGTCGGCGCGGTTGTCGATCGTCAGGTCCCCCACGCCGAAGTCGGGCGACGCGTAGGTCCCCAGCACCTCGGGGTCGCGGTCGTTGCCCTCGGCCGCGCCGAAGATCGTCGTGGGCGCACTCTCGTCGCCGTCGGCGTACACCATGCGGTCCAGGACGCCGTCGCCGTCGACGTCCGCCCAGGACGCCTCGGCGAGGGAGCCGCCCTCGGACCCGCCGACACCGCCGCCGAACTCGTAGGCGTTGAGCTGGAACCCGCCGGAGAGCGCGCCGGAGACGCTCTCGGAGGCCTCGAACACGCCGTCGGACCACTTCACGGGGTCGGCGTACCCGTACCCGGTGCCCAGTGCCACCTGCACGCCGGACTCGGACCAAGTCTCCACGAGGTCGGTCACGCCGTCGCCGTTGACGTCGTCGAGGTCGACGCTGACCTGGACGCCCTGCCCGGTGCTCTCGTCGTCGGGCAGCAGGTCGGACACCCCGCCGTCGAGACCCTCGGTGTTGTCCCCGAACGGGTTGGTCCACTGCCCCTGGACGGTGAAGCCCAGGCCGATGCTCATGCCGCGAGACTTGTTCTTGGAGGTCCCGTTCTCCGCGCCGACGGTGGCGCTGCCCGCGGACGTCTTGGTCTGCTCGCTGCCCTCGATCGAGACCGGCGAGCCGCCCAGGCCGCCCCCGACCGACACCGCGGTCGAGACGGTGTTCTCGAGCTCGGAGCCGCTGTCGACGCTGCCTCCGCGCGGTCCGGTGTAGTCGGCGTCGGACTCGGAGCGGATGTCCGGGAACCCGTCGCCGTTGAGGTCCTGGAAGTCGGTGACGGTCCGGCCTCCGCCGATGGCGCCGCTCAGGCTGGCCGGTCCGAGACCGAGTGCGGCGTTGAAGTCGCCGTCGATGGTCAGCACGCGTGGCGCCGGGCGGGCGTCGCCGCTGCTGCCGGGGCTCGTCGACCCCTCCTCGGGCTCCGGGTCGAGGACGGCGATCTCCTCGCCGATCCGGGTCGACCGGATGCCGGTGGCGGTGACGAACAGCCCTTCCTCGCTCGCCGCGCGCCAACGGTCGGCCGGTCCGCCGTCCGGACCGGGCAGCGGGAAGTACGGCAGCGCCTTGTCGAACGAGTCCGCCACCTCGTCCGCGGACCCGGACAGGTCGCCGGGCTCCCCGACGACGTCCGTCGCGGGCTTCGCGTCGGGGATCTCGGTGTCCTCGTCGAAGTCGTCGACCCCCTCCGGCTCGAGCTCGAAGTGCTCGCGCTGGAGAAGGGCGTCGCCCCGGGGCTCGTCGGCCTCGTCGCGGGGGACGTCGGGGTGGTCGGCGTCGTAGCCGGCCGCGGTCCACCCGCGGTTGCCGGAGGCGAAGACGGACTGGACGTCCGGGGCCACGAGGCGGCCCGTCAGGTCGTCGGCGCCCTTGTCGTCCTCGTCGTCGTCCGACGTCGCCTCGATGCTCACGCCGCCCTTCTCGAGCACGTGCGCCGCCAGCGGTGCGTCGTGCAGGGACACCTCGACCCAGTAGTCCTGGCCGGTCACGGCGTCGAAGTCCAGGGTGGTGGAGCCCTCGACCTGGTACTCGGCCGGCGGTGTGAACGGTCCGTCGTCGTGGTTGTGCTCGACGGTGAACTCCGCGGACCTGGCGACCACGCCCACGATGCCGTGCTCGTCCTCGCTCTTCACGGTCACCACGGCCGAGGAGGACGCCCAGGCCTCGTCGTCGGGCTCCACCTCGAGATAGTTCCAGATCTTGTCGGCAACCACGTCGACCTCGAGGGAGAAGGTCCCGTCGGCGTCCGGCGACCACGGCGCGTACGGTCCGGCGACCTCGTCGGAGACGGAGAAGACACGGACCGAGGGGATGACCACGGGGCCCGTCGAGGACGGCAGCACCGCGTCGGCGGGCAGGTCGTCCGGGGTGGCCTCGCCGTTCGGACCCGAATCCGTGGCCGGGTCGGCCACCTCGAGCTGGACGTCGAGGGCCACCGAGCGCGGGTCGACGGGCGAGTCGGAGACGATGTCGAGCGCGAGCCAGTCGGGGTTGTCCGTGACGGAGTCGCAGTCCTCGGCGTCGCCGTCGTCGTAGCACCCGAACGGTTCGGCGACCTTGCCGACCTCGGAGACGTCGAAGGTGTAGGTGAGCTCGACCGAGGTGGGGGCGATCTCGATCGGGTCCTCGCCCTCGGCCGCCACGGGCTCGTCACCGGGTGCCGGTCCGGCCCCCAGCAGCTCCTCGGTGTCCGCCCCGTCGGGGGTGAGCGTGACGACCTCGGACGTGCCCTCGATGAACCCGGCGTTGACCCCGTGGCTCGCGACGACCTTCACGTCGTCGGTGAGCAGCCCGGTGCGCTCCAGGGTGACGGTCAGCGTCGCCTCGCCCGGGTTCGACAGCGCCGTCCGGCCGCCGTCGCGTCCGAACAGGGTGAAGTCCTCGGCGGCGTCGTAGGAGAAGACGTCGCGGCCCTGGGCGTCCAGCAGGGGGGCGCTGGTGGACACGCCCGAGGAGACGGAGGTGTACACGATCACCGGCGCCCAGTCGACGAGGTCGCGCTGGCCGTTGTCGATCACGTGGGTGCGGAAGAAGATCTCGTCGCCGGCGTCGACGGCCACCGAGACGTCGTGGGCGGCGCTCGTGCTCCCGCCGTCGAGCGTCTCGTCGAACGGCCGCTTCGGGGTGGTGTCCAGCGTCTCGATCATGACGCGGACGCCGTCACCGTCGTAGCTTCCGGCGGCGAGGGTCGGGGTGCCGGTGACGTCGACCGTGCCGTCGAACGGCGCGACCCACCGGCGCACGCTGTCGTAGCGGGGTGCCGAGGCCTCGAGCAGCTCGGCGACCCCTTCCGGTTCGGCGCCGGCGAGCTCGGAGGAGAAGTCGCCCATCGGCACCGCGGTGCCCGCGGAGGAGGCGACGAACTCGATCGACCCGTCCGAGGGGTCGAGGATGTTGAAGAACACCTGCCACCCGTCGGACCCCTGCTTGATGAGGTCGGGCCGCCCGTCCGCGTTGACGTCCGAGAAGTAGCGGTCGGCCCAGTCGAACCCGAAGGAACCGCCGACCTGGATGGAGACCAACGGGTAGAACTCGGCGTGCAGGTCGACGCCGAAGTCGGTCCCGGTGCCGAGCTTGGCCTCGTCGATCGTCCGCTCCGACCCGAACCGGGTGTCGTCGACCGACAGGTCGTCACCGGGCTGGGAGAGGTTGCGGGCGTACTTCACGGCCCCGTTGTCGACCCAGACCCGGTCCGGCAGGCTGTCGCCGTCCATGTCCATGAGGGTCGTCACGTCCTCGCTGTTGCCGCCGGAGAGGTTGAAGGACCCTCCGAACGACCCGATCTTGCTGGGCGCCACCGGGTTGAAACCGATGTAGGCACCGCCCTCGGCCCCACCGCGGAAGGACGTCGACAGCGCGCTCGAGGCGGAGACGTTCGAGCCCGTGCTGTCGTCGCTCGCACCCCACCGCACGGGGTCGCCGAAGAGGTCCAGACCACCGTTGTCCTTGCGGGGGACGTCGTCGTACCAGCGCAGGGCGTGCGTGGCCGCGACCGCGCCGTCGCCGCCGAACTGGCCGAGGCGCTTCAGCAGGGACTTGTCGAACGGGTTGGTCTCGTACTCGAGCACGTACCCGCCGAGCAGCTCGCCGAGGTTGGTCTCGTCGATCGCGCCGGGCGCGTCGTCCGTGCGAGCGCCGGCGGGGAAGTGCCGCACCTGGATCTCGCGCAGCAGGTCGGCGGTGACCACCGGTGCGCCGCCGGACGCGTCGACCAGGGCGTCGGGCCGGGCATTCACCGAGTCGCCGGAGGCGACCGTCCTGACGCCCACGTCGCTGTCGCGCAGGAAGTACACGCTGTAGGGCGGCTCGTCGACGACGTCGGTCGAGCCGGGCGCGACGTCGAACCCGGTGTAGGTGATCTCGCGCAGGTACATCTCGAGCCCCGGGCCGGTCGACGAACCGCCGAACCCGACACCCGTCGCCGTGTCGTACTCGTACTCCATGACGTTGCCGGAGATGTCCTCGACGTAGGTCAGCGGCCAGTGGAAGGCGTTCCCGTCGGCCGTGGAGAGCACCTGGCCCTGGCCGTCCGGGTCACCGCCGTACCAGCGGTCGGTACCGTCCTTGTCGGTCACCTGCCACCAGTAGGCGCCGGGGCCGTCGCCGTGCCGGACGACGCGCTCGAACTCGGTCTCGGTCTGCCGCACGAAGTCGCTGCGGGGGCCGTCCTGGCGCGCGCCGTAGTCGCCGCCGGGCACGATCGAGTGCGGGAACAGCCGCGCACCGTCGAGCGTGTACGTCTCGGTCTCGACATCGGCCGAGAAACGCGGCGCACCGAAGGTGGGGTCCACCGCGATCGCCCCGGCGTCGAGGTCCCAGCCCAGACCCAGCCAGCCGTTGCCGCCCGAGGAGTCGTAGGCGAGGTCGAGATCGGGCTCGATGCCGGCCCGGCCCGGCGGCACGAGCACGGGGATGGAGGTCTGCACGGAGCCGGCGTTGGTGGGCTCGGGCTCGGTGACCAGCGAGAGCGCCTCGGTGGGGTCGCCGTCGTCGAGGTCGGTCAGGTCGACGCCGCCGAGGTCGTCCGGCGAGGTGCCGGGGACGTCGTCGAGCGCACCGACCGAGGGGTCCGCGAGCGGTTCGGCCGTACCGGGCGCGGCGCTGAGCGTCACCACGAGCGCGGCCGAGGCCATCATCGCCGTCGCCGTCGTCCACCGACGCGCGACCGTGCGCGTCTCCTGCCGGGCGGTGCCTGCGAGCATGGGAATCCCCTTCTGCACGGCCGAACGCCCTGCCCGACCGTCTTTCAACCTAGGGGTGTGATCTGCACCACTGCCAGGCAGGAGGGTGCGGATCCACGTTTCTCACCCGGGTGAAGACCGGCTGTCCGACGGTTCTGCCACGATGGAGGACATGTCCACGACGCTCGCCGACCTGGAGATCGACGTCGACCTGCGCGTCACGCCGTGGCACTACCCGGGCCCCGCCGCCCCCACGTCGGGGCTGCTGCACGGCGGCGCGTTCGGCACGCTGCGGCACGACGGCGGCAGGTGGGTGTCCGACGACGGCACCACCCTGGACGAGCTGCTGCACCGCGCCCGGGTCGCCGGGACGCAGGACCGCCACGCCGTGGTCGCCATCGGCTCGAACGCCGCGCCGGGCGTCATGCACCGCAAGTTCACCCGGCTGGGGGTGAGCACCACGGTGCCCATGGTGCACGGCACCCTCACCGACGTGTCGGTCGGCCACATCCCCCGCGTCAACCCCGCCGGGTACGTCGCCGCGGTCCCCCGGTCCGCGCCCGACGTCCGCAGCGCCGTCGTCGTCTCGCTGCTCACGCCCGACCAGGTCGCCGCGCTCGACGTCACCGAGCACAGCTACGTGCGTCGCACCGGCACCGACGGCCTGCACCTGGCGGGGCACGACGGCACGTGGTCGCTCTACGTCTCGGAGATCGGCGCGATCTCCGGCGACGACGGGTCGGCCCTGCCGCTCGGCACCCAGTCCGAGCTGTGGGAGCTGCTCCACCTCGATTCCGCGCTGGCGGCGCTGACCGGGCGCGGGGACCACCGCGAGGTCGCCCGCCGCCTGGCCGGCGACGAGCGGCTGCGCGACCGCGTCCGGGCCCATCTCATCGACCGCGACCGGGTCGTCGACACCGGCCTGGAGCTGCTCGACCCCGCCGCCTGACCGGATCGTCCCAGGTCAGACCTATCGCCGGGTGTGTCCGCCCCGCTACGATTCAGGCGTTTGAGACCGAATCGATCGACACCAAGGACACACATGAAGATCGCCGTCGTCGGGGCCGGGTTCGCAGGACTGGCCAGCGCGAAGACCCTCCGCGAGTTCGGCCACGAGGTCGCCGTGTTCGAGAAGGCGCCCGACGTCGGCGGCGTCTGGAGCTCCACACGGCGGTACCAGGGTCTGTACACCCAGAACAACAAGGACTCCTACTCGTTCACCGGCCTGCCGATGCCGAAGCACTTCCCCGAGTGGCCCAGCGGCGAGCAGGTGCAGGCCTACCTCGAGCAGTACGTCGAGGTGAACGCGCTGGCCGGCTCGCTGCGACTGTCCACCGAGGTGGTGCGCGCCGAGCTCACCGAGACCGAGGACGGCTGGCTGGTCACCGCACGCCGCTCCGGTGAGGCGGTGCAGGACCCCGAGCGGTTCGACCACCTCGTCGTGGCGAACGGCATCTTCTCCGACCCCGTGATCCCCCCGTTCGAGGGCATGGCCACGCTGCTGCGCGCCGGGGGGAAGGTCGTGGCCTCCGGCCAGCTCGGGTCGGTCGAGGACGCCCGGGGCAAGCACGTCGTCGTGGTCGGCTACGGCAAGTCCGCCTGCGACGTCGCGGCCGAGATCGCGCCGGTCGCCGCCTCGACGTCCGTCGTGGCGCGCCAGCTGCTGTGGAAGCTGCCCAAGAAGCTCGGCAAGGCGCTGAACTACAAGTACCTGCTGCTGACGCGCCTCGGCGAGGCCCTGTTCCGGTACCAGACGCTCGACAGCTCGGCGGAGCGCTTCCTGCACGGCCCCGGTGACCCGGTCCGCCGCTCGATGGTCTCCAGCGTCGGCGCCGTCTCGCGCAAGCAGCTCCGGCTCGACGACCTCGGCCTCGTCCCGCGCGGCGAGTTCTCCGACATCGCCCGGTCGACGGTGTCGCTGGCCACCGACGGCTTCTACGAGCAGGTGGCCGACGGCGCCATCACCGTGCACCGCGACACCGAGATCGAGCGGTTCGCGACCGACGACGACGGCACCCCGGTCGCCGTGCTCAGCGACGGTGACACCGTGCGGGCCGACCTGGTCGTGTGCGGCACGGGGTTCCACCAGCGCGTGCCGTTCCTCGACGCCGACCTGACCGCGCGGCTGCTCGACGATCGCGGCAACTTCCAGCTCTACCGTCAGGTGCTGCCGCACGACGTGCCGCACCTGACGTTCGCCGGGTACAACTCGTCGCTGTTCAGCCCGCTGTCGGCCGAGATGGCCGCCGTCTGGACCGCCGCCTACCTGGCTGGAGCGCTGGACCTGCCGCCGGACGAGGTCCGGCGCGAGCACGTCGCCGACCGCGTGGACTGGATGGAGAAGCGCACCGAGGGCCGGCACGCCCGCGGCACCAACGTCATCCCGTTCTCGCTGCACCAGATCGACGAGATGATGCGCGACCTCGACGTCGCGCTGCCCCGCCGCACGCAGGTGGCCCAGTGGCTGCTGCCCGTGGACCCGGCCGCCTACCGCCGGGTGTCCACCACGGTGCGCGACCGGGTCGCGGCGACGGTCTGAGGACGTCGGCTCAGCGGAACCGGACCGGGAGCTCGCGCGG
The DNA here is from genome assembly GCF_036689775.1 of Isoptericola haloaureus. Taxonomy (NCBI): domain Bacteria; kingdom Bacillati; phylum Actinomycetota; class Actinomycetes; order Micrococcales; family Promicromonosporaceae; genus Isoptericola; species Isoptericola haloaureus. Next base: position 28,403 of record NZ_JBAGLP010000107.1, read on the forward strand.
GTAGCGGAACCACGCCGAGCGCACGAGCGGCACCTGGTCCGGTTCCGTCACCGCCTCGATCCCACCGACCCGCGCCACCACGTGGCCGACGATCTGCCGGGTCATCAGGGGCGCGGCGCGGTGCGCGGGGCAGGCGTGCGCGCCGAGCCCCCACGTCAGGTGGAACCGGGAGTCGACCTGCTCCCACGGGTCGGCGGCCTGCACGGCGTCGTCGGCGTTGGCGGCGGCCACCGCCGGGACCACGGCGTCGCCCGCCGCGATCGGCTGGTTCCCCAGCACCGTGTCCGTCACGGCGTACCGCGGCAGCAGGTGCGGCATCGGCGGCTCGCGGCGGGCGATCTCGTCCAGGCCGTCCTCCAGGGACAGCCGTCCACCGTGCAGGCGGGAGCCGAAACCGGGGTCGGTCACGATCCGGTGGATCGCCGTCGCCGAGGCCGCGATCGTGGCGTCGTGCGCGGTGCGGAAGAGCGCTCCGACGGCACCCATGACCTCCAGGTCGTGCTGGTGCCGTGGGTCGGCGATCAGGCCCGAGGCGAGGTCGTCGCCGGGTTCGGCCCGCCGGGCCGCGACGAAGGTCGCCAGCAGGTTCTCGGTCTCGTCGGCCGCGTCCGAGGCGTCGTCGCCGCCCGCCCCCAGCACGACGCTGAGCTCGTGCATCCGGCGCGCGTCGGCGAGGTTCATCCCCAGCAGGTCGGCGAGGACCCGGACGGGGACGTCGACGGCGTAGTCGGCGATCAGGTCCGCCGAGCCGCGCGCCGCCGCCCGGTCGAGCGCCGAGGTGCACGCCACCGCCACGGTGCGTGTGAGGCGCTTGTCCTCGAGCGTCGCCAGCGCGTCCTGCACCGGTCCGCGCAGGCGGCGGTGCTCGGCGCCGTCGCGGTCGAGCAGCGCGTCGCGCGCGGCGAGCACGGCGCGGACCGGGGAGCGCCAGGCGATCAGCCGCTCCGCCTCGTACCTCCACCGGCCGAACTCGCGCGTGAAGTGCACCTCGTCGCGCAGGACGGCGCTGACCTCGTCGTACCCGAGCGCCAGCCAGGCAGGGACGCCGGGTTCCAGGTCGACCGGCGCGACGGCGCCCCAGCGCGAGCGCAGCGCGTCGTAGCGGGCGTGCGGGTCGGCGGCCTGGGCGAGGTCGGCCAGGAGCGGCCGGTCGGCGACGTCCTCCAGCCGCACGACACGTCCGGCGGCGGTGATGCTCATGCGGCGGCTTCCTCGTCGGCCCGCTCCCGCTGCCGCAGCGCGTGGGCCACGAGGGTGGTCAGGGCCTCGACGGCCTGCGGGCGCCCCCGGACGTCCCCGGCGACGACCGGGGTGTCGGCGGGCAGGTCCAGGGCGGTGCGCACCTCGTCGACGCTGTGCCGCGGCGCGTCCGGGAACTCGTTGACCACGACGGTCAGCGGCAGCTGCGTGTGCTCCTCGAGCTGGTCCAGGACCTCGAAGCTGTCCGCGAGGTGCCGGGTGTCGACGAGCACGAGAGCGCCCACCGCGCCGTCGGCCAGACCAGACCAGAGGTCCCAGAACCGGCGCTGGCCGGGGGTGCCGAACAGGTAGAGCGCGGTGTCCCCGCCCACCGTGAGCCGGCCGAAGTCCATCGCGACGGTGGTCGTGCGCTTGTCGCCCACGCGCGGGTCGACCCCCACGCTCGCCGTGGTGATGGTCTCCTCCGTGCGGAGCATCGGGATCTCGCTGACCGCCTCGATCAGCGTCGTCTTGCCCACGCCGAAGGGGCCGACCACCAGCACCTTGACCGACCGGTCGACAGCCGCGGCCAGGTGCCGCGCGCGGTGGGCGCCGCGGCCCTGGGGCTCAGAGTCGGCGGAGTCCATCGAGCACCTCCTCGAGCAGCGTGGTGTCCGGCAGGCCGTGCGTCGGGGTGGACCGCAGGGCCAGGTAGCCGTCGTCCAGCAGGTCGGAGGCGAGCACGGCGGCCAGGCTGACGGGCAGGCGCAGGTAGGCGGCGACCTCGGCCAGCGCCAGCGTCCCGCGGCAGGTGCGCAGCAGCGCGTGCTGGTGGCGACCGGCGTGACCGGGCAGCTCACGGCCGTCGTCGACGGTGCACAGCAGCGTCTCGGGACGCAGCGTGTTGCGGGTGGGGTGCGACCGCCCGCCGGTCAGGACGTACGAGCGCACCGGGTGGTCGTGGTACCCCTCGGCGGTCATCGCCCCTCCCCTCAGTCCTCGACCGGATCCGTGCCGAGCGCCCGCTCGCCGATCATGAGCACCTGGGCCTGCATCTGCTGGGCGACCAGACCGGGGTCGATCCCGGCGTCGGTCACCACGGCGAGCCGCGACCCGTCGCCGGCGCCGCGCACGAAGAGGAACCCGCCCTCGAACTCGACGACCACCTGGCGCAGCCGGTCGCCCTCTCCGAACTCACGGCCCATCGACATCCCGAGCGCGACCAGCCCGGCGCAGGCCGCGGCGACCTTGTCGGCGGTGTCCGGGTCGGTGACGTCGGTGCGGACCTTGACCAGGCCGTCCGAGCTGAGCACGACGGCGTGGCGGACGCCGCGGACGCCGGCGACCAGGTCGAGCATCCAGCTGTCCGGGTGGTCCGTGGCGAGCGGTGCGTCACCGCTGGTCTGCGTCGTCATCTGTCCTCCGAGGTCCCGTCCCGACGGACGGGTCATGGGTGTCCGGGTCGTGCGGCGGTGCGGGGTCGGTGGCGGCGAAGAACGCGCCGATCCACGCCCCCGCCTCCTCGGCCGTCTGCTCCGGGCGCCGGGGTTCCGACAGTCCTGCGGAGGGCTCGGGCACGCGGGGCGTGCCGTGGCCGGCCGTGGGGGTGCGGTCCATCGCGGCCCGTCGTGACCGGCGCTGCGGGAGCGCGGGCGGGCCCGACGCCGCGTCGACGGCGGGCGCCGGCACGGGCGCGGTCAGCGGGTCGCGCGGCTCGGCACCGGCCGGCGCGGGCACCGGCGACGCCTCCTCCACGCCGGCCGCCAGCGTGTCGGGCACGCCGGCGACGGTCTCCGTGATCTCCCCGGGGATGCGGACGACCGCCCGCAGCCCGCCGTAGACGGAGTCCGTGAGCTCGACGTGCAGACCGAGGAACCGGGCGTAGGTCCCCACCACGGCGAGGCCCGTCTGCGGCACCTCCCCGAGGTCGGAGATCGTCACCGGGTCCTCACCGGCGGCGATGCGTCGCACCCGGGCGAGCTCGCGCGGGTCCATCCCCACCCCGCAGTCGTCGATCTCGACGACGGCCCCGCGCTGGACCTGCCGGATGACGACCAGCACCTGGGTGTTCGGCGGGGAGCACTGGGTGGCGTTCGCGAGCAGCTCGGCCACGACGTGCACGAGGGGCTCGACGGCCCGGCCGGTGACGGCCAGGCCGGGGTCACCGGAGACCTCGACGCGTCCGTAGGCGGTGATGCGTCCGGCGGCGGCCCGCACCACGTCGGGCAGGGCGAGGGGGGCGTCCCAGGTCTGCCCGGGCCGGCGGCCGCACAGGGCGACGAGGCTCTGCGCCTGCCGCGCGTGCTGGGCGGCCGCGTGGTCGATGCGCATCGAGGTCTCGAGCACGTCGTGGTCGGCGGCGTGGCGCTGGGCCATGCGCGTCGCCTCTTCCTGGACGCGGTGCGCGGACGCCTGCACCTTGCGGCTCAGCGCGACGACGGCCGTCTCGACGGCGGCGCGCTCGTCGGCCCGCTCGTCCTGCGTGCGCTGACGGTCGGCGTGCGCGTCCTCCAGGGCGCGGGACGCCTCGGCGAGCCCGGCCGCGAGACCGTCGCGCTCGATCACCAGGGCACGGAACGCCTCCTCCTCGCGGCGCGCGGCGCGGGAGAGCAGGGCGGCGGCCACGACCGGCAGCACCAGCGCCGCGGCGGCCACGACCCAGACGGACCAGGTGGGTCCGCGCTGTCCGAGCACGGGCAGGGCGGCGACGCAGAGCACCATGACGGCGACGCAGATCCAGGGCAGGGCGCGGCCGACCGCGGGCGGTCTGGCTGAGGTCGTCGTGCTCACCGCACCCCCGTCGGCAGGCTCTGGTGGGTCCTGCGGACCCTCGGACAGCGTGACGCGGGCATCGTGGCCCTGACCAGGAGTTTCTACCACAGCGCACCCCGTGGCGAAAGGGCGGACCACCGGCGTGGACAGGGGGCCGGGATAGGGTCCCGGCATGAGTGCCGACCCGCTCCTGCCCCCGTCCGACGCCGACCTGCCGACCCACGGCGCGGACCCGTTCGGCTGGCTCGAGGAGGTCTCGGGCGACGAGCCGCTGGACTGGGTGCGGCAGCGCAACGAGCACGCCCAGGAGACCCTCGGCGGGGACGACCTCGTCGCGACGCGGGCGGCGATCAGGGAGGTGCTGGACTCGGACGACCGCATCCCGGCGGTCTCGCGGATCGGCGACCATCTGTACAACTTCTGGCGGGACGCCGACCACGAGCGCGGGCTCTGGCGACGCACCACCCCGGACTCGTACCGCAGCGCGGACCCGGCGTGGGAGACGGTGCTCGACCTGGACGCCCTGGCGGCGGACGAGGACGAGTCGTGGGTCTGGCACGGTGCGTCCGTGCTGCGTCCGACGCCCGAGCAGCTCGCGGCCGGCGAGCCCTGGCGCCGGGCGCTGGTCGACCTCTCCCCCGGCGGCTCGGACGCCGACGTCACGCGGGAGTTCGACCTCGTCGAGAAGCGGTTCGTGCCGGCCGCCGAGGGCGGCTTCCACCGTCCGTTGGCCAAGGGCGGGCTCGCCTGGGCCGACGAGGACACCGTGTACGCGTTCACGGACCTCGGCGAGGGGACCACGACGTCGTCCGGCTACCCCCGGACCGTCGTGCTCTGGCGGCGCGGGACGCCGCTGGCGTCGGCCCCGGTCGTGTACGAGGGCTCGGTCGACGACATGTACATCATGGGCAGCCGCTCCCGGACGCCGGGCTTCGAGCGCGACCTCGTGCGGCGCTCGATCGCCTTCTACCGCTCCGAGGTGTTCCTCGTCGACGACGTCGGCACCCCCGAGCAGCGCCTGGTCCGGCTCGAGGTGCCCGAGAGCGCCGAGGTCGGTCTGCACCGCGAGTGGCTGACCGTCGAGCTGCGTGAGGACTGGCGGGCCGGCGGGCGCACCTACCCGGGCGGCTCCCTGCTCGGCGTGGTGCTCGACGACTTCCTCGCCGGCTCGCGCGACCTCACGGTGCTCTTCGAGCCCACGTCGTCGACCTCGCTGGTCGGCGCGACGTGGACGCGGCACCACCTCGTCGTCACGGTGCTCGAGGACGTCGCGCACGCCGCGCACGTCCTGACCCCGCCGGACCTGACCGACGACGCCGACGCCCGCGCGCCCTGGGCCCGCGGCGACCTGCCCGTGGGCGGCGAGCTGCTGACGATCGGCGTCGGGGCGGTCTCCGCCGTCGACAGCGACGACGTGTGGGTGACCCGCAGCGGCTACCTGGAGCCGTCGACGCTCGGTGTCACGACCGTCGTCGGCCCCGGTGACCCGCCCCGCGAGCCCGAGGTGCTCAAGTCGGCCCCCGCGTTCTTCGACGCGGACGACATGGTCGCCGCCCAGCACTTCGCGACGTCCGACGACGGCACGCGCGTGCCGTACTTCGTCGTCGGCCGCGCCGACCTCGTGCGACCGGCGGACGACTCCGCACCGGGCGCCGCGCCCACCCTGCTGTACGGCTACGGAGGGTTCGAGATCCCGCTGCTGCCGGGGTACTCCGGCACGGTGGGCCGCGCGTGGCTCGCCCGCGGCGGGGTGTACGTCGTGGCCAACATCCGCGGCGGGGGCGAGTACGGACCGCGGTGGCACCAGGCCGCGCTGCGCGAGAAGCGGCACCGCGCCTACGAGGACTTCGCCGCCGTGGCACGCGACCTCGTCGCGCGGGGGATCACCACCCCGGAGCACCTCGGCGTCCAGGGCGGGTCCAACGGCGGCCTGCTCGCCGGCAACATGCTCACGCAGTACCCCGAGCTGTTCGGCGCCGTGGTGATCCAGGTCCCGCTGCTGGACATGCGGCGGTACTCGCGTCTGCTGGCCGGCGCCTCGTGGGTGGCCGAGTACGGCGACCCGGACGTGGCCGAGGACTGGGACTTCCTGCGGACGTTCTCCCCGTACCACCTGCACGACCCGGAGCGCCGGTACCCGCCGGTGCTGCTGACGACGTCGACCAAGGACGACCGCGTGCACCCGGGCCACGCGCGCAAGATGGCGGCGAAGATGCTCGCCGCCGGTCAGGACGTCACGTACTACGAGAACGTCGAGGGCGGCCACGGCGGCGCGGCGAACAACGCCCAGGCCGCGCACATGGCCGCCCTCGCCTGGACGTTCCTGCGCGGCCGGATCACCTGACGCCCTGCGGGTTCGGGGTCAGGGGTGCGGGACGATCGCCGTGATGAGGGTGCCGTCCTCGCGGCGGTTGCCCGACAGGGCCCGGAGGCCCGGTCGCCCTGCGCGGACGGGGCCCTGACCGTCGAGCGGGACCGTCACGGGCTCGCCGGACCGGACCGTGACCCGCTCGCCCCGGACACCGACGGTCGCCCCCTCGCCCGTCTCCGCCACGAGCTCGAGCGACGAGGGCAGGACGGTGACCCGCAGCCGGGACCCCTTCCACGTGATGCGGAACGTCAGGGAGTCCCAGCCCGACGGGAGTCTCGGGTCGAACGTGAGGTCGCCGTCGTGGTCCCGCGTGCCGCCGAAACCGAAGGCGACCGCTCCCCACGACCCGCCGGCCGACGCGACGTGCACGCCGTCGGCAGCGTTGCCGTGCAGGTTCGCGAGGTCGACGTACAGGGACGACCGGAAGTACTCGAGCGCCAGCTCCTGGTAGCCGACTTCGGCGGCGACGATCGACTGCACGACGCCGGACAACGTCGAGTCCCCGGTCGTCAGCGGGTCGTAGTACTCGAAGTCGGCGAGCTTCTGCTCCGGCGTGAAGTGGTTGCCCTGCAGGACCAGGGCGGCGACGACGTCGGCCTGCTTGAGCACCTGGAAGCGGTAGATCACCAGCGGGTGGTAGTGCAGGAGCAGCGGCCTCCGGTCCGGAGGGGTGCGTCCGACATCCCAGATCTCTCGCTCGAGGAAGTGCGAGTCCTGGGGGTGGATCCCGATCTCGTCCGCGAAGGGCACGGCCATCCGCTCGGCGGCCCGGGCCCAGGCGACCGGCTCGGAGGGCTCGAGCCCGAGCTGCTCGACGAGGCGGGCGTGGTCCTCGGGGAACCGGTCGCGCAGGGCGTCCACCACGCGCGCCGCGGCCCGCAGGTTGAACCGTGCCATGACGTTCGTGAACAGGTTGTCGTTGACGACCGTCGTGTACTCGTCGGGCCCGGTGACGCCGTGGATGTGGAAGGAGTGGTCGCCGTTGGCGCGCCAGAAACCCAGGTCCACCCACAGCCGGGCGGTCTCCACGAGGACGTCCACCCCCTCACGGCGCAGGAAGTCCGTGTCGTCGGTCGCCACGACGTACTGCATCAGCGCGTAGCTGATGTCGGCGTCGATGTGGTACTGCGCCGTGCCGGCCGCGTAGTAGGCGGACGCCTCCTCGCCGTTGATCGTCCGCCACGGGAAGAGCGCCCCGCGCTGGGACAGCTCGGTGGCCCGCCGTCGCGCCGCGTCGAGCATGTGGTAGCGCACGCGCAGCGCGTTCCGGGCGAACCGCGGGCTCGTGTAGGTCAGGAACGGCAGGACGTAGATCTCCGTGTCCCAGAAGTAGTGCCCGCCGTAGCCCGACCCGGTCAGTCCCTTGGCCGGCACTCCGCTGCCCTCGGCCCGCGCGGTCGCCTGGGCGAGCTGGAAGAGGTTCCAGCGCACCGCCTGCTGGATCTCCTGCTGACCGCCGACCTCGACGTCCGACCGCTCCCAGAAGGCGTCCAGCCAGGCCCGCTGGTCGGCGTACAGCTCCTCGAGCTCGCCGTCCGCCACCCGGTCCAGCGTCCGTCGGCACCGGTCGACCAGCTCGCGCGGGGGCACGCCGCGCGACGTGTGGTACGCGACGGTCTTCGTCAGGCGCACCGGACGTCCCGGCTCCGCCCGGATGCGGAACACGTGCTTCGCGAGGTCCTCCTCGACCTGGGTGCGCACGTCCCACGCGTTCTCGGTCTCCAGCCGGTCGTCCGCCGCCACCGCGAGCGTCATCCCGGAGTCGGTGCAGCGGTAGGACAGGACCAGGCGCTCGTCGTCGCCCCAGTGTCCGCGGGGCTGGAGGACACGCCCGGTGAAGTCCTCGGCCTTGCGCGGGTCGAAGCCCTCGCCGAGCGCGGCGGAGGGGACGTGGTACTCGTCCTCACCGTCCTGCCGGTTGAGGATCTGCGAGGAGATCGCGACCGGTGCCGCCGCGTCGAGGAGCGTGACCTCGAAGGTCATCACGGCGAGGTGCCGTTCGACGAACGAGACCATGCGGTCCGAGCGGACCCGCACCCGCTTGCCCGACGGCGTGCGCCACAGCAGCTCACGGCGCAGGATCCCGTCGCGCAGGTCGAGCGACCGTTCGTACTCGAGCAGGTCGGCGACGGGCAGCAGGAGCGGCTCGTCGTCGACGTACAGCCGGATCACCTTGGTGTCGGGCACGTTGACGATCGTCTGGCCGACCTTCGCGAAACCGTAGGCGTCCTCGGCGTGACGGATCGGCCAGGTCTCGTGGAAACCGTTGACGAACGTGCCGTGCGCGTGGGACTCGCGCCCTTCCTCGACGTTCCCCCGCATGCCGAGGTAGCCGTTGGCGACCGAGAACATCGTCTCCGTGACGCCGAGGTCCTCGCTCGAGTACCGCGTCTCGACGAGCCGCCACGGGTCCGCGGGGAATCGCCGCCGGTCGACGGTGCTCTGCTCGTCGGGGGTCTTCGGGCTCACGCCGCGCCCCCGGCCCGCGGCGCGTCGAGCACCGACGCGTCGAGCTCGTCCAGGTCGGCCACGACCAGGTGGGCACCGTGCGCGCGCAGCACGTCGGCCCCCACCCCGCGATCGATGCCCAGGACGAGACCGAAGGCGCCGGCCGCACCGGCCCGGACGCCGGAGATCGCGTCCTCCACGACCACCGACTCCCCCACGGGCACACCGAGCAGCTCGGCGGCGCGCACGTAGGTGTCGGGAGCCGGCTTGCCCGCGATGCCCTCCCGGGTCGCGACGTTGCCGTCCACGACGACGTCGAACCGGTCGGCCAGGCCCGCGGCGGCGAGCACGGCCGCCGCGTTGCGCGACGACGAGACGACGGCGACCTGCGCGCCCGCGCCGGTCACGGCGTCGAGGAACCGCACCGACCCGGGGTACGGCTCGATGCCCTCCTCGACGAACATCCGGTTGACGATCTCGTCCTTGCGGTTGCCGAGCGCGCACACCGTGCCCTCGCCCGGAGCGTCGCCGTCCGCGCCCCACGGGAGCCTGACGTCGCGGGACCCGACGAACGCCGCCACGCCGTCGTAGCGCGGCTTGCCGTCGATGTGGGCGAAGTAGTCGGCCGCCGTGTAGGGCTCCAGGCCGTGCTGCGCGGTCCACGGGGCGAAGAGCCGCTCCCAGGCCCGCATGTGCACCTCGGCGGTCGGGGTGAGTACCCCGTCGAGGTCGAACAGGACGGCACGCAGGGCAGGCATCCGCACTCCTTCAGGTCGGCACCGGGGCCGCTCGGCCCTCGCACCAGGCTATGCACCGGCGGTCGCACCGGCGAGCGAAGCCGCCCGGACGCCCTCGTGGCGGGGACCGGCACGGGGCCGGTCCCCGCCACGAGGGCGGCGGACCCGGTCAGCGACCGAGCGAGGTGTACCCGCCGTCGGACTTCCGCGCCTCGGCGGCCGCCTGCTGGGTGGTGCCGTAGTACGCCGCGACCATGATGTCCTTCATGTCCTGCAGCATCGGCAGGCGCGGGTTGGCCGGGGCGCACTGGTCCTCGTAGGCCCGCATCGCCAGGGTGTCGAGGCCTCCGACGAACGCCTGCTCGGACACGCCCTGCGCCTGGAAGGACGGTTCGATGCCGATGCTCCGGGTCAGCTCCTCGACGGCCCGGGCGTACGACTCGACGCCCTCGGCCGGGGTCGCGGCCGGCAGGCCCAGGTGCTGCGCGATCTGCTGGTACCGCTCCGGGGCGACGTACTTCTCCGCCTTCGGCCAGCCGGTGACCTTGCCCGGCATGAGGCCGTTGTAGCGGATCGCGTGCGGCAGGAAGATCGCGTTGGTGCGGCCGTGGACCAGCTTGAAGGTGGCCCCGACCGTGTGCGACATCGCGTGCACGATGCCGAGGAACGCGTTGCCGAAGGCCATGCCGGCCATCGTCGCGGCGTTGTGCATCTTCTCCCGCGCCTCGGGTGCCTCGCCGCCCTCGTTGACGGAGGCGGCGATGTTCTCGAACACCAGCTTGATGGCGTGCAGCGCCAGGCCGTCGGTGAAGTCGTTCGCGTAGACCGACACGAACGCCTCGGTGGCGTGGGTCAGGGCGTCCATGCCGGAGTCCGCGGCGAGCCTCGCCGGCATCGTGGCGGTGAGCACCGGGTCGACGATCGCCACCGACGGGGTCAGCGCGTAGTCGGCCAGCGGGTACTTGAACCCGGTCGAGTTGTCGGTGATGACGGCGAACGGCGTCACCTCGGCCCCGGTGCCCGACGAGGTCGGGATGCAGACCAGCTGGGCCTTCTCCCCGAGCTGCGGGTAGCGGAAGGCCCGCTTGCGCACGTCGAAGAACTTCTCGCGCAGGTCGCTGAACGCGACCTCGGGGTGCTCGTACTTGAGCCACATCACCTTGGCGGCGTCCATCGGCGAGCCGCCGCCGATCGCGATGATCGTGTCCGGGCGGTGGTCCCGCATGAGGAGCGCGCCGCGCTCGACGCACTCGACGCTCGGCTCGGCCTCGACGGTGTCGATGATCTGCACGGCGACCTTGGTGGCGCGGCGCTGGAGCACGTCGAGCACCTTGTCGACGATGCCGAGCTGGGACATGACCCGGTCGGTGACGACGGTGACGCGCTCGACCTCGGGCATGTCGACCAGGTACTGGATCGCGTTCGGCTCGAAGTAGGTCTTGGGCGGCACCTTGAACCACTGCATGTTGTTGTTCCTCCGCGCGACCCGCTTGATGTTCACCAGGTTGACGGCGCTGACGTTGTTGGACACCGAGTTCCGGCCGTAGGAGCCGCAGCCGAGCGTCAGCGAGGGCACCAGCGCGTTGTAGATGTCGCCGATGCCGCCCAGGGCGCTCGGCTGGTTCCACAGCACGCGGACCGCCTTGACGGCGTGCCCGAACCGCTCGGCGAGCGCGGCGTCGGTGGTATGGATCGCCGCGGAGTGCCCGAGGCCGTCGAACTCCACCATCTGCTCGGCCAGGCGGACGCCCTCGTCGGTGCTGCGCGAGCGCAGCACGGCGAGCACGGGCGACAGCTTCTCCCGGCTCAGCGGCTCCTGGGGGCCGACGCCGGAGATCTCCGCCAGCAGCACCGAGGTGTCCTCGGGGACCGAGAAGCCGGCCTGCTCGGCGATCCAGTACGCCGACTTCCCCACCGCGGCGGCGTTGAGCTTCGCCCCGCTGCACGCCGCCGAGTCCGCGCACGCGCCGAAGAGGTACTCCTCGAGCAGGGCCTTCTCCGCGGGCGTGGCCACGTAGGCGTGCATCCGCTGGAACTCGGTCATCACCTCGTCGTAGATCTCGTCGTCGACGATCGCGGCCTGCTCCGAGGCGCAGACCACGCCGTTGTCGAAGCCCTTGGAGAGCACGACGTCGTTGACCGCGCGGCCGATCTTCGCGGTGGACTCGATGTAGGCGGGCACGTTGCCGGCGCCGACGCCGAGGGCGGGCTTGCCGGCCGAGTAGGCGGCGCGGACCATGGCGTTGCCGCCGGTGGCCAGGATGAGCGAGACGCCGTCGTGGTGCATGAGCGCACTGGTCGCCGCGAGGCTGGGCTCGGTGACCCACTGGATGCAGTCCTCGGGGGCGCCGGCCTCGATCGCCGCGTCACGGACGATGCGCGCTGCCTCCGACGAGGAGTGCTGGGCGTTCGGGTGGAACGCGAAGATGATGGGGTTGCGGGTCTTGAGCGCGATGAGGCTCTTGAAGATCGCGGTCGAGGTCGGGTTGGTCACCGGGGTGACGCCGGCGACCACGCCGACCGGCTCGGCGATCTCGACGATGCCGCGCAGCTCGTCGCGTCCGACGACGCCGACGGTCTTGAGGTCGGCCATCGAGTGGGTGACGTGCTCGCAGGCGAAGATGTTCTTGGTGGCCTTGTCCTCGAAGACGCCGCGCCCGGTCTCGGTGACGGCGAGCTGGGCGAGGTTGCCGTGCTCGTGCAGCGCGGCGACGGAGGCCTTCTTGACGATCCGGTCGACGTCCTCCTGGGTCAGTGCCGCGTAGGCGGCCAGTGCCTTCAGTCCGCGCTGGACCATCGCGTCGACGGCGACCTCCGGTGCGGGGGCGTCGCTCGCGGGTGCCGGGACGTCGGTCGGCGCGGCCTCTGCGACGGTGCTCGTGGTGGTGTCGGTGCTCATGTCGCCCTCCCCTGAGGGGCTGTGGCCGCTTTCCCGGCCTCCTGTGCTGACAAGTGAAGGTTTTCACAAGTGTGGTCAGACCACAAGGGGAGGGGGTGAGACGCAGAACACATTGCCTGTTTCCGGGCTGGTCAGGGCGCTGCGAACGACCAGGATCCGGAACCGTCACCCGTGGGTTCGGTCGTCCGGAACGGGTTCGGTCGAGAAGATGACCGAACCCGTTCCGGACGACCGAACAGCCGTGCGGCGAGCACGCCTGGTCAGGCCTCGGCGCGCTCCGCCAGCGTCTCGGCCACGCGTCCGAGGTTCGCCAGGCCGGCCCGGTGGTCGTCCACGGAGGCGAGCGCGCGGCGGGGTGCGGCCAGCACGGTGACCCCGTCGAGGCCCGCGGCGGGCAGCCCGATGCGGCGCCACGGCTCGGCGACGAGCCGCACGAGCCCGCCCAGCTCCGGCCCCGCGCACTGCGACACCGTCGCCGGCGGCAGCCCGGCCCACAGGCCGACCTCCCGCTCGGTCGCCCGGGCGACCAGCTCCCAGGCCCGTTCGTTCCAGCCCTCGGGGCCCACCTCGGCCAGGTCCAGCCCGACGGCGTCGGCACCGGCGAGCACCACCGGCGGGATCCCCACCCACGTGCCGCCGAGGTGCACGACGACGCGGCCCCCGGCGTCGTGCACCGCCTGGACCACCGGACGCAGTCCCTCGACGATGTCCGGCCCTGGCACCCCGCGGAGGCGCGAGTAGCCCGAGAACGTCGGCAGCACCCCGGCGTGCACCTGCCCCAACAGCGGTTCGGCGAGCTGCACGACGACATCCGCGCCGGGCACCTGGTCGCGCACCTGGGCGACGTGGTCGGCCAGGCCCACGGCCAGCGCCTCGGTGAGCGCCGCACGGCCACCGACGTCGGCCAGCACGCGGTCGCCCCGGGCGGACCACAGCTCGGCGGCGAGGGTCCACGGACCGGTCACCTCGACCGCGAACGGACCGGTGTACCCGTGGGCGGCGATCGCCAGGGCGCCGAGGTCCTCGGCCAGCAGCGAGCGGGCGCGCCGGGCATCGACGCCTTCATGGTCGGCGAGCTTCCAGCCGTGCGGACCGAGCTCGACGGCGTGCTCGGCGAGCAGCAGCGCGGTGCGGGCGGTCGCCCCCGCACCCGGACCGCGGCCGGTGAGCTGGACGAGGAACGGGACCGCCTGGACGCCGGTGGGCAGCTCGGACAGGTCGCCCAGCACGGTCTGCTGGGCCTCCAGCACGTCCCGCTCTCCCCCGGGCCACGGCCCGTGCCCGCTGACCGCCGTCATGCGTGCGCCGCAGCGGCCGTCGGGACGGCGGCTGACGTGACGGCGGCTGACGCACCCTCGCGGCGGGCGCCGGCGACGGTGCCCTGACCCAGGACCTGCGTGCCGCGGTAGACGACGATCGACTGCCCCGACGCGATCCCCCGCAGCGGCTCGCCGAGGCGGACCTCCATGGCCGGGTCGCCGTCGTCGGACGTCGCCCGGACCTGGGCGGGGACGGCGCGGCCGTGCGCACGCACCTGGACGGTGACGTCGGCCCAGTCGGACGGCGCGTCCACGAGCCAGATCGCCTGCCCGGCGTCGATGCGGTCGACGGTGAGCAGCTCGGACGGGCCCACGACCACCGTGTTGGACGTGGTGTCGACGTCGACGACGTAGCGGGGCTTCCCGTCGGCGGCGGGGCGGCCGAGGCCGAGGCCCTTGCGCTGACCGATCGTGTAGGCGTAGGCGCCGCGGTGCTCCCCCACGACCGTGCCGTCGGTGTCGACGACGTCGCCGGGCTGCTCGCCGAGCCGGTCGCGCAGGAACCCGCTCGTGTCGCCGTCGGCCACGAAGCAGATGTCGTAGGAGTCCGGCTTGGCGCTGACGGACAGCCCGCGGCGCTCGGCCTCGGCGCGCACCTCGTCCTTGGTGGCGAAGTGGCCGAGCGGGAACAGTGACCTCCCGAGGCGGTCCGGTCCCATGACGGCCAGCACGTAGGACTGGTCCTTGGCGTCGTTGGGCGAGCGGTGCAGCTCGGGGCCGTCCGGGCCGTGCTCGATGCGCGCGTAGTGGCCGGTGGCGACGGCATCGAACCCGAGCGCGGTGGCCTTGTCGAGCAGGGCGGTGAACTTGATGTGCTCGTTGCAGCGCACGCACGGGTTGGGCGTGCGGCCGGCCGAGTACTCCGACAGGAAGTCCGCGACGACGGTCTCCTCGAACGTCTCGGACAGGTCCCACACGTAGTACGGGATGCCGAGCACGTCAGCGGCGCGGCGGGCGTCCCCGGCGTCCTCGATGGAGCAGCAGCCCCGCGAGCCGGTGCGGAACTGGTCGCGGTTGCGGCTCAGGGCCATGTGCACCCCGACGACCTCGTGCCCGGCCTCGGCGGCGAGCGCGGCGGCGACGGCGGAGTCCACTCCCCCGGACATGGCGGCCAGAACCCTCATGCGGTACCTCCGGTCAGCGGTCGGGTCGAGACCAGCCCGGCGGCACGGGCACGGTCCGCCACCCCCGGCAGCGCCGCGCGGAGCCGGTCGACGTCGGCGCGCGTGGAGGTGTCGCCCAGGGAGAACCGCAGCGCGCCGCGGGCGTCGGCCTCGTCGACGCCCATGGCGAGCAGCACGTGGCTGGGCTGCGGCACCCCCGCCTGGCAGGCCGACCCGGTGGAGGCGTGCACCCCGGCGGAGTCGAGCAGGTACAGCAGCGAGTCGCCCTCCGCGCCGGGGAACGTGAAGTGGGCGTTGGCCGGCAGCCGCGCCGGGGCGCCCGACGGCGTGACCGCGGTCGGGTCGGGGCCGCGCAGGACGGCGTCGGGCACGGCCGCGCGGACACCGTCGACCAGCGCGTCGCGGAGCCCGGCGAACCGGGCGGCGCGCTCGGCGCGGCGGGTGACGGCGTCGTGCAGCGCGACGGCGAAGGACCGGATGGCGGCGCCGTCGAGCGTGCCGGAGCGGACGCCGCGCTCCTGGCCGCCGCCGTGCGAGACGGCCTCCAGCGGCAGGTCGCGGCGGGCCAGCAGCGCGCCGACGCCGACCGGACCGCCGAGCTTGTGCCCGGTGACGGTCAGCGCGTCGACGCCGGAGGCGGCGAAGCCGACCTCGACCTGGCCGACGGCCTGGATGGCGTCGGTGTGCACCGGGATGCCCTGGGCATGGGCGAGGCGGACGACGTCGCGGATCGGCTGGACCGTGCCGACCTCGTTGTTCGCCCACATGACCGAGACGAGAGCGATCTCCTCGGGGGCGACGGCGAGCTCGGCCTTGAGCGCGTCGAGGTCGATGCGGCCCTCGTCGTCGACGTCGAGCAGGGTGATCTCGGCGCCGGCGTGCCCGGCCAGCCAGAAGGCCGGGTCCAGGACGGCGTGGTGCTCGACGGCGGAGATCAGCACGCGGCGTCGGCGGGAGTCCTGCGAGCGCCGGCCCCAGAAGATGCCCTTGACGGCGAGGTTGTCGGACTCGGTGCCGCCGCCGGTGAAGATCACCTCGCTGGGGCGGGCGTCGAGGGCGGCGGCGACGGTCTCGCGCGACTCCTCGACGGTGCGGCGGGCGGCACGGCCGGCTGAGTGCAGGGACGAGGCGTTCCCGGTACGGGAGGCCTCGGCGACGTAGGCCTCGAGCGCCGCCGACGACATGGGGGTCGTGGCCGCGTGGTCGAGGTAGGCGCCGGGCGCCTGGGGGGCTGTCACGGTCATCAAGTCTACGAACCGCACGGACCCCGCCCCGCATTCCGCGAGGTAGGCAACGTTCGGGCGGGGTAGGCAATTCTCAGGCCAGGTAGGCAACCTCAGGCCGAGGTAGGCAACTTCGGGCCCAGGTAGGCGAGTTCCGGCCGAGGTAGGCAAGTTCCCCGCGAGGTAGCACTCGGTGCGTTCTACCTCGCGGGGAACTTGCCTACCTCGCCGCAGAGTTGCCTACCTCGGCGGAAGGTTGCCTACCTCGGCGAGAACTTGCCTACCTCGCGGTCAGCCGCGGAACTGGTCGCCGGTCTCGGCGAACGTCGGGCGGTTCTGCGAGCCGCGGCCCCGACCTCCGCGCGAGGACGGGAACGGCCCCGGCCCCTGGTGCTCCTCGTCGCGCCCGCGGCCGGGGCTCTCGCCGGCACCGGCCGGGAAGACCTGGATCGTCGACGGTCGCGGCCCGCGCCAGGCACCGGCCGGGACCGTCTCGCCCTCGGCCAGGTAGTCCGGGAAGTAGGACGTCTGCGCGCCCCAGCTGCCGTCGTCGCCCGGGTGCTGGACGTTGACGTACGCCATGGAGTCGCGCACGTCGACGACCGGTCCGCAGGTCTCGGCACGTCGCGGCAGGGCGAGGAACTGCTCGACCCGGCCCCGCTCGGCGCCGTCGAGCGTCACCTTGAACAGCCCGTCGCTCTTCTGGATCGACGACGGCTGGCCGTCCGTGGAGATCCACAGGTTGCCGTCAGCGTCGAAGGCGACGTTGTCCGGGCAGGAGATCGGCGACACCTTGTCGGCCGGGAAGCCGGAGAAGTAGGTCGAGTCGTTGACCTCGGGGTCGCCCGCCACGATGAGCAGGTTCCAGGTGAACGTGGTCGCCGTCTGGTCGCCGCCGTCCTCGATGATCTCCACGATGTGGCCGTCGCGGTTGGAGCCGCGCGGGTTGGCCTCGTCGACGCCCGGGTAGCCGTCGCGGGCGCGGTTGGAGTTGTTGGTGCAGGCGACGTAGATGCGGCCCGTGAACGGGTTCGGCTCGACGTCCTCGGGGCGGTCCATCTTGGTGGCACCGACGGTGTCGGCCGCCACGCGGGTGAAGACCAGCACCTCGGCCAGCGACATGCCGTCCACCTGCGACGCGCCGTCGAGCACCAGCGGCAGCCACTCGCCGGTGCCGTCGAAGGCGCCGTCGGAGGGCACCGCGCCCGAGCCGTCGATCTCGGAGGCCGGCGAGTCGCCGTCGAACCGCGCGACGTACAGGTCGCCCGAGGAGAGCAGCGTGGTGTTGTGCGCGCGGGCGGCGTCGCTGTTGCCGTGGCGCATGCGGTCGGTCGAGACGAACTTGTAGACGTAGTCGAAGCGCTCGTCGTCGCCCATGTAGACGACGGCGCGGTCGTCGTCGGCCATGATGACGTTCGCGCCCTCGTGCTTGAACCGGCCGAGCGCGGTGTGCTTCACGGGCGCGGCGGTCGGGTCGTACGGGTCCATCTCGACGACCCAGCCGAAGCGGCGGTTCTCGTTCTCGTAGCCGGGATTGTTGCCGTCGAAGCGCGGGTCGTCCAGCTCCCAGCCGTAGCGGGTGGCCGCGTCGCGCAGGCCGTAGCGGGCGTCGCGGGAATCCTGACCGTTCACGCGCAGGTACCCGTGGAAGTTCTCCTCGCCGGAGACGACGGTGCCCCACGGGGTCGTGCCGCCGGCGCAGTTGTTCAGCGTCCCGAAGACCTTCGTGCCCGTCGGGTCGTCGACGGTCTTGAGCAGGTCGTCGCCGGCGGCGGGGCCGTCGATCGTGAACTCGGTGCCCAGGTGGATGCGGCGGTTCAGCGGCGCGATGCGGGAGTACTCCCACGGCATGCCGGTCTTCTCGCGGGTCACCTCGACCACGGACATGCCGTGCGCGGCCCGCTCGATCGCCCGCCGCGTGACGTCGTCGTACGAGGCGTCGAACATGATGTGCGGGTTGGTGTACTCGTGGTTGGACACGAGCACACCCTTCGTGCCACGGCGGGTCTCCACCATGGACCGGATGTGCTTCGGGTCCTCGGGCAGGATGTCCAGGTAGTCGCAGTTGTAGCCGAACTGCTTGGCCTGCTGCTCGGGGGTCTGGTGCGCGGGGTCGAAGGCGCGTCCGCCCGGCAGGATCGGGTCGCCCCACCGGATGATCGGCGACCACGCGTAGCCCTCGGGGACGACGACGTCGTCCTGCTCCATGGGCTGGGCGGCGATGGCGCCGAACGCCAGGCCCTTGACCGGCTTCTTGCCGACCACCGGGGCTGCGGCGGCGGACTGGGCACCGATGACCTGGGCGCCGACGACGACGGCGGCGGCCGCGGCGGCGGCACCGCCCAGCATCACGCGGCGGCTCAGGGCCCGCGAGGCCACGTCACGGAAGTACTCGTTGGCGCTGAGGTTCGGCGCGGGGTGCGCGCAGGCGTCGGCGCACTTGAAGTGGCAGGTCGCCGCGGCACGCTTGCCCCGGGCGTAGTGGGGCGTGGCCACCACGGGAAGCTGCGGGCGGGACTCGGGCGTGATCGTCATCGAAGCTCTCCTGAGGCAGAGGGGGCATGACCAGCCCCGACGCTAGGAACGCTCCGTGGCGGCACGGCGTCGCCCACCTGTCACCCGGGTGAACAGCAGATGAGTGCCCGGGTGACCTGTCGGGTCAGCCGAGCGACGCCACCCACTCGCTGGAGCCGTCGGTGAACCCCTGCTCCTTCCAGATGGGCACCTCGGCCTTCAGCTCCTCGACGAGGTCGCTCGCGCACGTGAACGCGGCCTGGCGGTGCCCGGAGGCGACGGCGGCCACGACAGCCAGGTCGCCGACCTGGAGGTCGCCGATGCGGTGCACGACGGCGGTGCGCACGGTGTCGCCGGTGACCGTGGCCGTGCGGGTGGTCACCCGTTCGGCGACCTCGCGGAGGACTTCGGCGGCCAGCGGGTGCGCCTCGTAGTGCAGCGCGGTGACGCCGCGGCCCTCGTCGTGGTCGCGGACGTGCCCGACGAACGTGGCGACGGCACCGCAGGTGTCGTCGCGGACGAGGTCGCTCAGCTCGATCAGGAGACCGTCCAGCGGGGTGTCGAGCACGTCGGCGCGCAGGACGGTCGCGTTGCTCGTCGACGTCTCGGCGGGCTGGTGCTCCGGGTGCGCGACCTCTTCGTGGTGCGGGTCGTGCTCGTGGCGCTCATGGTGCCCGTGGTGCCCGTCGTGCCCGGGGCGCTCGTGGTCGCGCCCCGCGAGCTGCTCGACGGCGTGCGGCAGCACGTCGGCCAGGGCGTCGAGCCCGTCGACCACTCCCCCGACCGACCCCGGCAGGTTGACGATCAGCGTGCGGTCGGCGACCCCGGCGGTCCCCCGCGAGAGCGCGGCACCGGGGACGACCTTCTTCGCCGGGTCCGTGGGCGCCAGCGATCGGGCGCGCACGAGCTCGGCGATGCCGGGCACCTCGCGGTCCAGCACGGCGCGGGTGGCCTCGGGGGTGGCGTCCGTCGGCGAGATCCCCGTCCCGCCGGACGTGATGATGACGTCCGGGGCGGCGTCGTCCCCCTCGACCAGCTCGAGCAGGGCGTCCCGGACGGGCTCGCCGTCGGGCACGACGACGACGGGCAGCACGTCCCAGCCCCGAGCGGTGAACCACTCGGTGGCGGCCGGTCCGGAACGGTCCTCGTAGACGCCGGCGGCGGCGCGCTGCGAGGCGACGACGATCGCGACCCTCATGCCCGCTCCTCCCGGGTCCAGTCGCCCGACTTCCCGCCGGACTTGGCCACCACCTCGATGTCGGTCAGCACGGCGGCCTTGTCGACGACCTTGATCATGTCGTAGAGCGTGAGCCCGGCGACGGTGACGGCGGTCAGCGCCTCCATCTCGACGCCGGTGCGGCCGGTGGTCTTCACGGTCGCGGTGATCTCGACGTGGTCGCCGACGGGCGTGAGGTCGAGGTCGACACCGGAGAGCGGCAGCGGGTGACACAGCGGCACGAGGTCCGGGGTGCGCTTGGCGCCCATGATCCCGGCGATCCGGGCGGTGGCGATCGCCTCCCCCTTGGGGAGATCGCCGGACGCGATCCGGTCGACGACGTCGGCCCGGGTGCGCAGCACGCCCCGGGCGGTCGCGCGGCGCTTGGTCACGTCCTTGGCGGTGACGTCGACCATGTGGGCGGCACCGTCGTCGCGGTAGTGGGACAGGTCGCTCATCGGATCTCCCAGTAGTCGACGTCGTCCCCCGCGCCGAGGTGCCCGACGTCGGGTGGCACGTGCGCAACGCCAGCCTACGGTTCTCGACGCCCCAGCTCCTCGACGTCCGCAGAATGACGTTGCTGCTCGATAGACCGCGCAGCACGAGAGAACAGGGGAACGGTCCCGGAGAGCATCTCGTAGAACTGATGGACGTCCATCGCAGGGTCCCGGTAGGCCGCTCGCTGCTCGCGGAGGCAGGTCAAGACACCCGAATGATCGAGCTCGAGCTGGTCGAGCAGGAAGTCGTCCGGATGGACGACGTCGATGTCGTACGGGTCGACGGAGGCCGGCGGGAAGTCCTTGACGTTCGCTGTCACCAGCAGTGCCGCATCTGCTCGAACTGCCGCCGCCAAGACATGCCGGTCCTTCGGGTCGTTGGTCATCGCGGCGATGAGGCTCTCGTGGTTCTCGACGAGGGCATCCGGGAAGGCCCGACGCATCGCGTCGACGCGCCGCCGAGCGCGATCGTCACCCAGACCGAGCTTGTTGGCGAGCGTGCGACGCACTTCCTCGAGGATCTCGTCCGACCATAGCGGCCGGTACAGCCCGGTCTCTGCGAGACGCAGCAGCGAGTCGCAGAGACCGAGCGGAACGAGGACACAGGCGTCCAGGACGACGGCGAACGGCACGGGCTATCGCGTCGAGACGAACCCGCTACCGAGGTTCGCGTCGCCGGCCGACTCCCGGGTCATCTCGTCCAGCAGCTCACGCCGGTCTCGGCGAGTCCGCTCCTGATACTCCACGAGGTCGGCAAGCAAGACACGACGGTGGCGGCTGGGCTGGGTGTAGGGGATCTGCCCCTCCTCGAGCATCCGCACCAACGTGGGTCGCGAGACTCCCAGAAAATCCGCTGCTGCCTGCGTCGTCATCACGGTGTGGTGCGGCGCGACGGTGATCGCCTGACCCCTCACCATGGCGCGCACGACGTCCTGGAGGACTTCGTAGACCTCGCCGGGCAAGGAGACCTGCGTGCCGTCGGGCGCGACCAACGCTCCCTGATCGGTCGACTCAAGCACCTCCAGGAGGCCGACGAGCTCACTCTCCTGCCGCGGCGGGAGGACGGTGTGCTCAACCACTGCAGTCATGACACGAGTTTAACTCGAACAAAACGAAACCAGTAGTCCTGTGGAGCGGTCGGTATCAGCGAATCTCCCAGTGGTCGACGTCGTCCCCCGCGTCGAGGTGCCCGACGCCGGGTGGCACGTGTACCAGCAGCGTAGCCATCGCGAGATGGGCCAGGAGGTGGGACCCCGACCCGCCGACCATCTCGACACGGCCGTCGGCGTCGAGGCGGCCCCGACGGACCTGGTGCAGGTGCTCGGGTGAGTCGATCGCCTCGGCGAGCGGCGCCCGGCCGCGGGGCCGGTGCGCGGGCACCGCGCCGGTGGCCTCGGCGAGCACGGGGCGCAGGAACAGCTCGAAGGAGACCAGGGCACTGACCGGGTTGCCGGGGAACGCGACGAGGGGCACGTCGCGCGGCGCGGTCGGATCACCCAACGTGATCGTGCCGAGTCCCTGCGGCCCGCCGGGCTGGACGGCGACGTGCCCGAACCAGGCGTCCGTGAGGGTCTGGCGCACCACCTCGTAGGCGCCCGCGGAGACGCCTCCGCTCGTGATGACGAGCGCGACGTCGTCCGGCGCCTCGGCCAGGACGGTGCGCAGGGCGGCCGGGTCGTCCGGGACCACGCGGTGGGTGACACGGCACCCCACCTCGGCCAGGGCGGCGGTCAGCGCGGCTCCGTTGGCGTCGTAGAGCTGTGCCGGGCCGAGCGGCTCGCCGGCCGGGACGAGCTCGGACCCCGTGGAGATCAGGAGCACGTGCGGCGGCTCGGCGACCTCGACCTCGGTGCCGCCCGCGGCGACGAGGACGCCGAGCTGTGCCGGACCGAGGCGGGTGCCCGCGGGGACGACGACGTCACCGGCGGCGACGTCGGATCCCGCGCGGCGGACGAAGGTGCCCGGCGCCACCGGTGCGGTGAACCGGACCGTCGCGGTGGCCCCGGGCTCGGGGAACGCAGACGGGTCGGCCTCCTCGATCTTGATGACGGCGTCGGCGCCGTCCGGGATCGGGGCGCCGGTCATCACGGGGGCCGCGGTGCCGGGCGCGAGCGGCGGCGGCTGGGTGCCCGCCGGGACCGGCGCCGCGACCGGCAGCTCGACCGGGTCCGACGGCGCCGCTCCGGTCAGGTCGGCTGCGCGGACGGCGTACCCGTCCATCTGCGAGTTGTCGAAGCCGGGCAGGTCGACGACGGCGGCGACGTCGGCCGCTGCGACACGGGCACCGGCCGCGGAACCGCGACCGGCCGCGGCAAGCTCCTCGGCCAGATCGCACGCCTCGGCGCGCCGCGCAACGGCGAGCGCCGGCCCGATCAGCGCCCGGACGGCCTCGCGGTGGTCGTCGACGGGCCGACGTCTCGACTCTGCGTGCACATCAGTCAGCCTACGTCGCGCCCCGATCGGATCGGTCCACGATGATCGGGCGCAGCCGCACACCGCCACCGCAGGCTGGGTCGTGAAGGGAGTCGCCGTGATCACCGAGCTCAACCGACTGGTCGACCTCGTCGAGAGCCATCTCTGCGACGACATCGACGTCGAGCACCTGTCCACCGACCTCGGCACGACCGAGTACCACCTGCGCCGGATGTTCTCGTCGCTGGCCGGCATGCCGCTGTCCGACTACGTGCGACGTCGACGCATGACCGTCGCCGCGACCGACATCGTCGCCGGGGACCCCGTCCTCGACGTCGCGGTCCGCTACGGGTACGGCTCCGCCGAGGCGTTCGGCCGGGCGTTCCGCGCGGTGCACGGGACCCGGCCCGCCGATGTCAGGACGCACGGTGGCCCCCTTCGATCACAACCACAGCTCAGGTTCCGCCTGACCGTCGAAGGGAGCTCCTCCATGGACACCCGCCTCACCGATCGCCCTGACTTCCGGCTCGTCGGCCACGCCGCCCGTGTGCCGCTGATCCACGAGGGCGTGAACCCGCACATCCAGGCGCACGTCGCGTCACTGCCCGCCGCCGAGCATGCGCGCCTCCGGGCGCTCGGGGACACCGAACCCGCCGGTCTGCTCCAGGTGAGCGCCGACGTCGACCCGGACTACACGGAGGGCAGCGAGCTCACGTACCTGCACGGGGTCGCCGTCGACGTCGGCACGCACGCCCCGGCGGACCTCGACGTGATCGAGGTCCCCGCGGGGACCTGGGTCGTCTTTCGCAGCTCGGGCGCGTATCCGACCGTGTTGCAGGAGACGTACGCGGCCTCGGCGACGCAGTGGTTCCCGTCGAACCCGTGGCGGCTGCGTCCCGGACCTTCGATCGTGGCGGTCCTGGAGCGGGCCGACGACTTCAGCACCGCCACCACCGAGCTCTGGCTGCCCGTCGAGCGTGCCTGAGCCTGCACGAGCCGGTGGTGGGCCGCGAGCGCCCATCACCGGCCCGTCACGCATCCACGGGTCTAGAGTGGATCTCATGCCGCAGATGAGGATCAGCGAGGCCGCCGTCTACCTCGGCGTCAGCGACGACACCGTGCGCCGCTGGGTCGACCGGGGACTGCTCACGGCAGACCGCGACGACTCCGGCCGCAAGGTGGTCGACGGCTACGAGGTGGCGATGGTCGCCCGCGAGCACGCCACCCCGCCCGGGCTGCCGCACGGCATGAAGAGCTCGGCCCGCAACAGGTTCGTCGGGCTGGTCACCGACCTCACGATCGACACGGTCATGGCGCAGGTCGAGCTGCAGTGCGGCCCGTTCCGCGTGGTGTCGCTGATGAGCAGCGAGGCGGTCCGCGACCTGGGGCTGGAACGCGGCTCGGTCGCGGTGGCCACCATCAAGTCGACGAACGTCGTCATCGAGACCCCCGACCGGGGCCACGCATGACGACGGCCCTCCCCCGCCGCACGAAGCGCGCCACCGCAGCGTTCGCCTTCGCCGCGAGCGCCATCGTCGCGCTCTCCGCCTGCAGCACCGGCACGGCGACCACCTCGGACGGTGAGGCGGACACCACGCTGACCGTCTTCGCCGCCGCGTCCCTGACCGCGGCGTTCGAGGAGATCGCCATGGATTTCGAGGCCGACCATCCCGGCGTCGACGTCCAGCTCAACCTCGCCGGGTCGTCCAGCCTGGTCGCGCAGATCCAGCAGGGCGCCCCGGCCGACGTCGTCGCCACCGCCGACACCGCGACGATGGACACGCTCGTCGCGGACGCCCTCGTCGACGCCCCGCAGGCGTTCGCCACCAACACGCTGGAGATCGCCGTCCCGGCCGGCAACCCGGCCGGCATCGCCAACCTCCAGCACCTGACCGACCCGGGCCTCAACCTCGTGGTCTGCGCCCCGGAGGTGCCGTGCGGCGCCGCCACGACCGCGGTCGTCGACCACGCGGGAATCACGCTGCAGCCGGTCAGCGAGGAGCAGAGCGTCACGGATGTCCTCGGCAAGGTGACCGCGGGCGAGGCCGACGCCGGGCTCGTCTACGTCACCGACGTCGACCGGGCCGACAACCTGGTCGAGGGCATCGGCTTTGACGAGTCCGACGCCGCGGTGAACACCTATCCGATCGCCACGGTCGACCGGACCCGGCAGAGCACCGACCAGGCCGCCCTCGCCCAGCAGTTCGTCGACGCCGTCCTCTCCCCCGACGGCCAGGCCGTAGTCGCCGACCTCGGGTTCGCCGCACCATGAGCGCCCCGGCCACCAGCGAGCGCGCCGCAACCACCCGCACGCGACGCGACCCGGCCGAGCTCCCCGCCGGCCTCCCCCGCTGGGCCTACCTGCCCGCCGTCGTCGGCGGCCTGTTCGTCGTCCTGCCCCTGGTCGCGATGGGCACCCGCGTCGACTGGTCGAACTACGGGGCCCTGGTCACCAGCGAGTCGGCCCGCGCCGCCCTGGTGCTCAGCCTGCAGACGGCGACGGCGAGCACGCTGCTGTGCCTGGTGCTCGGCATCCCCATGGCGCTCGTGCTGGCCCGCGGCCGGTTCCCCGGCCAGCACCTGCTGCGCTCCCTCGTGCTGGTCCCGCTGGTGCTGCCGCCCGTGGTCGGTGGCGTCGCGCTGCTGTCCACGTTCGGCCGCCGCGGGCTGCTCGGGGAGTCGATGGAGGTGCTCGGCCTGCAGATCGCGTTCTCGACGACGGCGGTGGTGCTCGCCCAGAGCTTCGTCGCCCTGCCGTTCCTCGTCGTCAGCCTGGAGGGCTCGCTGCGCACGGCCGGCGAGCGCTACGACGTCGTGGCCGCGTCCCTCGGCGCGAGCCCGACGACGGTGCTGCGCCGCGTCACCCTGCCGCTGGTGTGGCCGGGTCTGCTGTCCGGGACGGTGCTCGCGTTCGCACGGGCGCTGGGCGAGTTCGGCGCCACCATCACCTTCGCCGGCAGCCTGCAGGGCGTCACCCGCACGCTCCCGCTGGAGGTCTACCTGCAGCGGGAGACCGACCCGGATGCGGCCGTCGCACTGTCGCTGCTGCTGGTGGCCGTCGCCGTCGTCGTCATCGCCGCCACCCACCGCCGAGGGGCCGTCCGATGACGTTCACCCTGACCGCCACCGTGCCGTCGCGCGGCCTGGACGTCCGTCTCGACGTCGCCGAGGGCCGCACGCTCGCGCTGCTCGGACCCAACGGGGCCGGCAAGTCCACCGCCCTCGGCCTCGCCGCCGGGACGCTGCGGCCGCACGACGGCGCGATCACCCTGGACGGCCGGGCGCTCGCCGGTGCGCGGGACGGCCGCCGCACCGCGTGGGTGGCCCCGCACCGCCGCCGGGTCGCGCTGCTCGCCCAGGACCCGATGCTGTTCCCGCACCTCAGCGTGCGCGAGAACATCGCGTTCGGCCCCCGGGCGCAGGGCGCGACCCGCCGCGAGGCCGCCGCGCGAGCCGACCGGTGGCTGGACGCGATCGACCTCGCGGACCGCGCCGACCGGCGTCCGGCCGCGCTGTCCGGCGGGCAGGCGCAGCGCGTCGCGATCGCCCGGTCGCTGGCCGCCGCGCCGCGGCTGCTGCTCCTCGACGAGCCGATGGCGGCCCTCGACGTCGACGTCACCCCCGCGCTGCGCCAGACGCTCCAGCACCTGCTCGCCGACCAGACCACGATCCTGGCGACCCACGACGTCCTGGACGCGCTGCTGCTCGCGGACGAGGTCGCCGTCGTCGACGGCGGGCGCGTCGTCGAACGCGGCCCGACGGCGGAGGTGCTGTCCCGCCCGCGCAGCGCCTTCGCCGCGTCGATCGCCGGCCTCAACCTGCTGTCCGGGACCTGGACGTCCGACGGCGTCGCGACCGCGGGCGGGGAGGTGGTGCACGGGCACGGCGCCCCCGACGTGGCCCTCGGCGCCGCGATGACGGCGGTGTGCCGCCCGGCGGCCGTCGCCGTCCACCTCGACGCCCCGCACGGGTCCCCGCGCAACACCTTCCGCGCCACCGTGCGGTCCCTGGAACCGCACGGCGACCTCGTCCGGGTGCGCACCGACCGGCTCGCCGCCGACGTCACGCCCGGATCCGTGGCCGAGCTCGGCCTGGCCCCCGGCCGGGAGGTGTGGCTCGCGGTCAAGGCCGCCGAGGTCGACGTCTACCCGGTGTGAGCGGCGATGGGCCGCGCGCGACCGCGACCGGTCAGGACGACACGTCCGCCGTCGTGAACCGGCTCCAGGCCAGCGCCCCGAAGATCGCGACCCAGGCCGCCTGCACGGCCAGCCCGGCCAGCAGCGTCGAGGCGTCGACCTCGAGGCGGAGGAACTCCCCGAAGTCGAGCCAGTGGTGCGTGAGCAGCCCCGGGTGGATCGCGGAGAGCTGCGGCAGCGCGTCCAGCACGCCGCTGACGATGGCCACGACCACCGTCGAGGCCATCGCGGCCACCGGCACCTCGGTCAGCGTCGACAGGAACAGGCCGACAGCGACCAGCCCGGTGAGCGAGGCGATGACGTAGGCGACCACGCCGAGCGTGCGCACCATGCCCTCGGCCAGCGGGATCGTGTCCCCCGAGAGCAGCACGACGTCGCCCACCCCGAAGAAGGCGGCGCCGGCGACCAGACCGACGACGGCGATCGCGGCGACGGCCGCTCCCGCGTACGCCAGGGCGGCGAACGCCTTGACCAGCAACAGGCGGGTGCGCGGGACGGGCACCACCAGCAGGTACCGCAGCGTGCCGGCGCCCGCCTCCCCCGCGATCGCGTCGCCGGACACGATCGACACGCACAGCGGCAGCAGGAACGGCAGGCAGCTCACCAGCGCCGCGAACACGAGGAACACGCCGTTGCCGGTCACGCGGTCCAGGAACGGCGGCCCCTGCCCGGCCACGGGCGTGTCCTGGGTGATGAACAGGACCGTGCCGATGAGCAGCGGGACGGCCGCCAGTCCCGCCAGCAGCACGATGTTGCGCACGCGGCCGAACACCAGGCGCAGCTCGCTGCGCAGCAGGCGGGCCGTCGCGCGGGCCGGTGCCGCGGGCGTCTCCGCCACGGGAGCCTCAGCGAGCGACATCGAACCCCTCCCCCGTCAGCCGCACGAACACGTCCTCCAGCGTGGGCCGCCGGACCTCGAGGCCGAGCAGGTCGACGCCGTCGCCGACCACCGCCTGGGCGACCTTCTCGACCGCGACGCTGCCCAGGGACGCGGCCACGACCTCGCCGTCGACCCGCACGTCCGTCAGCCCGAGCCCGGTCAGGACCCGCGCCAGGTGCCCGCGCTGGTCGGACCGCGTCGCCACGTGCACCTCGGGTGCGCCGTCGTCGGCGATCTCGGCGCGACGGCCCTGGGCCAGCAGCCGCCCCTGCGACATGATCCCGACGTGGGAGCACACCTGCTCGATCTCGCTGAGCAGGTGCGACGAGACGAGCACGGTGGCACCGCCGTCGGCCAGCTCGCGCACCAGCGCCCGCACCTCGCGCGTGCCCTGCGGGTCGAGCCCGTTGGTGGGCTCGTCGAGCAGCAGCAGGTCCCGCGGACGCAGCAGCGCCGCCGCGAGCCCGAGGCGCTGCTTCATACCGAGCGAGTACTGCCGGTACTTCTTGCCGGCGGCCGCCGTCAGCCCGACGCGTTCCAGCGCCGCGCCGACCCGGCGTGCGCGGGTCGCCGGCGACGCCGTCGCGTCCGCGGCGTCCAGCCGGCGCAGGTTCGCCTCCCCGGACAGGTACGGGTGGAAGGCAGGGCCCTCGACGAGCGCCCCGACGCGCGGCAGCACCGCCGGGCCCGCCTGTGGCATCGGCGCACCCAGCAGCTCCACCGACCCCGCCGTGGGCGACACCAGCCCGAGGAGCATCCGGATCGTCGTCGTCTTGCCCGACCCGTTCGGCCCGAGGAACCCGTAGACGGCGCCGCGCGGCACGTGCAGGTCGATCGCGTCGACGCCGACCTGCCCCGACCGGAACCGTTTCGTCAGACCGCGGGTGCGCACCGCGGGTTCCGCGGCGGGCACGTCTGCGGTCATCCGGCGAGCTCCTCGAGCGTCGCGGGCGGCACCGCCCCGGCCAGGACGCGGCCGTCGTCGGTCACCAGGACGGTCAGCAGGGCCGAGGTCAGCAGGCGACCGCCGTCGACCGGCGTCGTGAGCTGCTCGTACAGCGCCTGCGTGTCCAGCTCGGGGATGCCCGGCAGCTCGCCCTCCTCGGCGTCGGTGAACTCCTCGAACAGGTCGTCGGCGCCGCTGGACCCGGTGCTGCCCTCGGGCAGCCGGCCCTCGGCCGTCGCGCCGAGGATCGCCTCGACGTCCACCTCGGAGACCTCGACGACGGTCTCCCAGCCGGTGCCGGAGACCGCGACGTCCGCGTCCTCGCCCAGCGCGGAGCTGCTCGGCTTCTCCATGGTGCCCGGCTCGGGCAGCGGGACCACGACCTCGCGCACCTCGGCGCCGGCCGGGGCGGAGAACTCGAAGACGCTGGCCTCGGGGACGTCGAAGGAGACGTCGGTGAAGCCCACCTCGAGCGCCGGTGCCTCGGCGTCCTGGACGCTCCAGACCTGCGTGCGCAGGGGCAGCCAGGTCTCGGCGTCGACGGCGACGCGGATCCGGTCGACCAGGGTGGCGTCGGTCTGCGGCGTCAGCTCGACCTGGTACGCGGCACGCCCGGCGACCTCGACGGGGTCGGTGGTCTCGACGTCGGTGGAGATGCGCGCCTGGGCGAGGGCCACGTCCGCCAGCTCCGACGGCGTCGGCACGTCGCCCTCGACGTCCGGCTCGAGCGCCTGCTGCGCGAGCTCGTCGTACCGCTCCTGGTCCGCCGGGTCGAGGACGTAGTGCACGGCCTCGTCGTCGGCGCTGGAGTAGGTCCACGCCTCCGCACCGGAGCGCACCACCGAGTACTCGGAGACGTCGCCGAGCAGCGCGGCGCGCGAGGAGTCCTCGCCGTCGGACCACACGCGCATCGTCGTGCTGCCGCCGAGCAGGTCCAGCGGGCCGGCGCCCTGCAGCTCGGAGACGGTCACGTCCGGCAGGCCGAGGCGCGCGGTGTAGACGACGGTCCCGGAGACGGGGACCGGCTCGGCGTTCGCGACGCGGTCGACCAGCTCGTCGGCGGTGACGGCCGGCAGGTCGTCGCTCGCGACGGCGCCGACGGTGGCGGGGACGGCGAAGGCGGCGGCGACGGCGCCGGCCACGACGGCCGGGACCGCCCACCGCGCCCGGGGCGAGAGGCTGCGCATGGTGTTCATGGCACCACTGTGGCCGAGGCCTCCTGAGACGAGGCTGAGAACGACGGCTCCTGCCCGGACAGCGCGGACGGGGCGGGCGCAGCTCACGCGGGGCTGAGCACGCGGACGGTCCCCGCCGGTGCCATGCTGCGGGGGTGCGCATCCTGGTGGTGGAGGACGAGGCGGTGCTGTCGCGGGCCCTGCGCCGGGGCCTGCAGGCGGAGGGATTCGCGGTCGACGTGGCCGCCGACGGCGAGACCGGCCTGGAGGCCGCGCTCGAGGGCGACCACGACGTCGTCGTCCTGGACCTCATGCTTCCCGGGCGGTCCGGCCTGGAGGTCCTGCGCGAGATGAGGCGCGCGGAGATCTGGACGCCGGTCCTCGTGCTCAGCGCCAAGGACTCCGACGACGACGTCACCCGCGGCCTGGACGTCGGCGCCGACGACTACCTGGCCAAGCCGTTCGCGTTCTCCGTCCTGGTCGCCCGGCTGCGGGCGCTGCTGCGCCGCGGCGCCCCGCCGCGCCCGGCCGTGCTGGAGGCCGGGCGCCTGACCCTCGACCCGGCCACCCGCGAGGTGCGCCAGGACGGCGCGCTCGTCGAGCTCACCACCCGCGAGACGGCGCTGCTCGAGCACCTCATGCGCCGACCCGGCGAGGTGCTGACCAAGGTCGAGCTGCGCGACCACGTGTGGGACGCCGCCGGCGACGACCTCAACGTCGTCGAGGTCTACGTCGGGTACCTGCGCCGCAAGCTCGGCAAGGGCGCGATCGAGACGGTGCGCGGCGCCGGCTACCGGGTGGTCGGGCGGTGACCGACGACCGGACCGCGCCCCGGGGCCTGTCGCTGCGGCTGCGGCTCACCCTGGTCGCCGCCGGGCTGACCGGCGCCGCCCTCGTGCTCGGTGCGTTCGCGCTGACCTCGGTGGTCTCGCAGAGCAGGATCGCGGCCACCGACGACGTGCTGCGCGGCACGGCCGAGCAGGTGACCGCGCTCGTTGCCGAGGACCGCCTGCCCCGGGTGCTCGCCGCCGACGAGCCCGGGCAGATCGTGCAGCTCGTCGACGCCGCGGGCCGCGTCGTGGCGTCCTCGCCCAACGCGAGCCGGACCCTGCCCGTGCTGGCCCCCGCGAACCTCGTCTCGACGACCGACGGCGCCGCGACCCGCCAGGACTCGGCCTACGGGTCCGGGCCGGCCCGCGTACTCGTCGACACCCTGCCCACCGGCGAACGCGTCGTCACCGCGCTCCCCCTGGCCACCGTCGAGGGGGTGCTCACGGCACTGCGGCTGTCCCTCGGCGTCGTCGTCCCGCTGCTGACCCTCGCGCTGGGGCTGGTGACGTGGGTGCTGCTCGGGCGCGCGCTGCGGCCCGTCGAGGAGCTGCGCGCCGCCGCGGACCGGGTCAGCGGCGTCGGCGGCCCCGGGACGCTGCCGGTGCCCCGCGCCCGTGAGCTGGCCGCGCTGGCGCAGACCCTCAACGCGATGCTCGACCGGCTGGACACCGCGGCGCGGCGCCAGACCGACTTCGTGGCCGACGCCGCCCACGAGCTGCGCTCCCCCGTCGCCGCACTGCGCACCAGCATCGAGGTCGCCGCCGCGCACCCCGAGGCCTACGAGACGGGCGAGCTGATGCCCGACCTCCAGCACGAGGTGGTCCGCCTGCAGGCGCTCGCCGACGACCTCCTCGTCCTGGCCCGGGTCGGCGCCTCCCCGCCGGAGGTGCGCGACGTCGACCTGCGCGACGTCGTCCGCCACGCCGCGGGCGACGTCGACCTGCACGGCCAGGGGCGCGCCGTCGTCGACCCGTCCGCCGTCGAGCGGGTCGTGCGCAACCTCGTCGAGAACGCCCGCCGTTTCGCCCGCGACCGGGTCGAGGTCGAGGTGCGCGACGGCGTCGTGACGGTCGACGACGACGGGCCCGGCATCCCGGCGGCGGACCGCGAGCGCGTGTTCGACCGGTTCACGCGGCTCGGGTCCGCGCGGGAGCGGGACGGCGGCGGGACCGGGCTGGGCCTGGCCATCGCGCGGGAGATCGCGCGCGAGCACGGGGGCGAGGTGACGCTGGACGACGGTCCGCTCGGCGGCCTGCGGGCCACGGTGACGCTGCCGATCAGCGGTGCGTCAGCTCCAGCCGGTAGCCGCGCTTCACGACCGTCTTGATCAGGTCCTTGCGTCCGGTGGCCTCGCGCAGCCGGGCGATCGCGACCTCCACCGCGTGCCCGTCGCGGGACACCCCCGGCAGCACCTCGAGCACCTGGTCGCGGGTGATCACGTGCCCGCCGGCCGCGGCGAGCAGCCGGAGCACCTCGACGCCGGTCGGCGACAGCGGCAGCACCTGGCCGTCCAGGACCGCGACACGGGCCCGGATGACCAGCGGGCCGGCGACCGTGCCCAGCGCGACGGAGTCGATGTGCTCGTAGTGCCCGACGAGCGTGCGCACCAGCGCCCCGAGGCGGCCGCGCTCGGGCTCCAGCGACGTCACGCCGCGTGCCGCCAGCGGGCGGGACGTCACCGGGCCGACGGAGGCGGCGACCATCTCGCCGGTGGTGAAGCGGGAGACCACCTCGTCCAGCACGCCGGCGTTCTCCACGGACTCCATCCACGCCTCGGCGCCGGGGGCGGAGGTGAAGACGACGGCGTCGATCTCTCCGTCGGCGGCGGCCTGCACCGAGGACGCGACGGCGTCCGGGTCGGGTGCCGGACCCCAGCGGTACACGATCAGCGGGGAGACGCGCGCCCCGGACTTGGCGAACACCTCGTCCAGGCCGTCCGCCCCGGCGCCGTGGTGCTGGATCGCGACGTGCTGGCCGGTGACGCCCTCGCTGAGCAGCACCTCGGCCACCTCGGCCGACGTCTCGGACTCCGCCACCCAGTCGGTGGCCAGCCCGGCGGCCTGCACGGCGCCGCGCGCCTTGGGACCGCGGGCCACGATGCGGGCCTCGCCGAGGACGCGCAGCAGGTCGTCGGCCAGCCCGTGGGCGTCGGCCGCCTCGATCCACGCCCGGAAGCCGACCCCGGTGGTGGCCACGACGACGTCGGGCGGGTCGTCCACGAGGGCCGCGGTCGCCGCGATGAGCGCGTCGTCGTCCACGTGCGGGACCATGCTCAGCGCGGGGGCGTGGCGGATCGTCGCGCCCCGGCGTTCCAGGGCGGCGGCCAGCTCGCCGGAGCGGCGGTCGGCGGTGACGAGCACGGTGCACCCGGCCATGACCTGGCCGAGGGCCGGTCGGGTCGCGGTCTCAGCCACGCGCGTCCCCCACGACGGGGTCTCCGGGCTCGCCACCGGTCGTCTCCTCCAACAGTCCTCGTGCCGCCACGTCACCGATCACGATCACGGCGGGCGCCCGGACCCCGACCTCCTCGGCCCGCTTGGCCGCCAGGTCCAGCCCCGTCCGGGTGACCCGCTGGTCAGGTGTCGAGCCTCGCTCCACGATCGCCACGGGGATGTCCGGGTCCGCCCCGGCGTCGAGCAGCCTGGTCACGATCGCCGGCAGCGAGGACACTCCCATGAGAACTACCAGCGTAGCCGTCCGGTCCGTGACGCAGGACACGGCGGTGTCGTCGAGCTGCTGCTCCCCCGCGCGGGTGTGCGCGGTGACGACGTGGAACGCCGTCGTCGTCCCCCGGTGGGTCAGCGGGATCCCGGCGAGCGCCGGGACGGCCAGGGCCGAGGACACCCCCGGGACGACGTCGACGTCGACCCCGGCCGCACGGCAGGCCGCATACTCCTCGCCGCCGCGGCCGAACACGAACGGGTCGCCGCCCTTGAGGCGCACCACGCGGCGCCCCCGGCGGGCGTGCTCGACCAGCAGGTCGTTGATCCCGGGCTGCGGCACCTTGTGCTTGCCCGGGGCCTTGCCGACGTCGATCACCTCGACGTCGGGGCCCAGGTCCTCGAGGACCTCCAGCGGGACCAGGCGGTCGTGGACGACGACGTCGGCCCGGACGATCGCCCGCCAGGCCCGGTAGGTGAGCAGGTCGGCCGAGCCGGGGCCGGCCCCGACGAGCGTGACGTGTCCGGCGTGCGCGGCCATCTCAGGTCGCCCGCACGTGCACGACGCCGTCGCGCACCTCGGTCGGGAAGGACTCCAGGTGCTCGCCGAGCCCGGCCTTCGGCTCCTTGCCGCCGGTGTCGAGGCACTCGCCGGTGCGCAGCGCGAAGACCTGCTTGTAGACCGGCGAGGCCACGGTCGGCTCGCCGCCGCGCGTGCCGACGATGCCGCGGGACATGACGTTCGCGGCGGCGTACGGGTCGAGCTGCTGGACGGCGTGGACGGAGTCGTCCAGCAGCCGGAACACAGCGACCTGCACCGGCGAGCCGTCGGCACGCTCCAGCAGGGCGGCGGCACCCCGCTCGGGCGCCAGGTCGGTGAGCCGGCACACGGCCGTCCAGGTCGGCGCGGCGGTGTCGATCGCGGTCATGGTGGCCTCCGGGTCGGTCGGAAGGTCGGTGGACGGGTCGGTCGGGGTGTCGGCGACGGCGAAGGGGGTCACGCACGGACCTCCAGCGTGGGACCGGTCACCAGGACCGGACCGGAGAGCGCGGGGTCGACGGCACCGGCGGCGATCTCCTCGGGCGTGGCCGGGCGCTTCTGGCCCCGCTCGGCGACGTAGGCCAGGTCCGGGTCCGGCGTCGTCGGCGCGTTGACGAAGGAGCCGAAGCGGGCCAGCTTGTCCGGGTCCTCCAGCACGGCCTTCCACTCGTCCTCGTAGGCGCCGACGTGCTGGGCCATCGCGGCGTCGAGGTCGTCGGCGATGCCGAGGGAGTCCTCCAGGACGACCTCGCGGATCGCCTCGAGCCCGCCCTCGTACTCCTCCACCCACGGGGCCGTGCGCTGCAGGCGGTCCGCGGTGCGGATGTAGAGCATGAGGAACCGGTCGATGGTGCGCAGCAGCGTCGCGGAGTCCAGGTCCTCGGCCAGGAGCTGGGCGTGCTTCGGCGTCTGGCCGCCGTTGCCGGCGACGTAGAGGTTCCAGCCCTTGTCGGTGGCGATGACGCCGACGTCCTTGCCGCGGGCCTCCGCGCACTCGCGGGCGCAGCCGGAGACACCGAGCTTGAGCTTGTGGGGGCTGCGCAGACCGCGGTAGCGCAGCTCGAGCTCGACGGCCATGCCGACCGAGTCCTGCACGCCGTACCGGCACCACGTCGACCCGACGCACGACTTCACCGTGCGCAGCGACTTGCCGTAGGCGTGGCCGGACTCGAAGCCCGCGTCGACGAGCCGCTTCCAGATCTCCGGGAGCTGCTCGACGCGGGCCCCGAACATGTCGATGCGCTGCCCGCCGGTGATCTTCGTGTACAGCCCGAAGTCCTGGGCGACCTGGCCGATGACGATGAGGCCTTCGGGGGTGATCTCGCCGCCCGGCACACGGGGCACCACGGAGTAGGTGCCGTCCTTCTGCATGTTGGCGAGCATGTGGTCGTTGGTGTCCTGCAGGGCGCTCTGCTCGCCGGACAGGATGTGCCCGTTGCCCTGGCTGGCCAGGATCGAGGCGACCACCGGCTTGCAGATGTCGCAGCCGCGGCCCGCGCTGCTCGCGCCCTCGGGGACGGTGCCGAAGCGCTCGATGATGTCGCTGAAGGAGTGCAGGTCGGCCACGCGCACGGCGTCGAAGAGCTGGGCGCGCGTCATCGCGAAGTGCTCGCACAGCGCGGTCGACACCTCGATGCCGGCGCGCTCCATCTCGGTCTCGGTGATCTTCTTGACCAACGGCAGGCAGGCGCCGCAGGTGGTGCCGGCCTTGGTGCAGCTCTTGACGTCGCCGACGGACGTGCAGTCGTGGTCGGTCACCGCCCCGCGGATCGTGCCGGCCGAGACGTTGTTGCACGAGCAGACGTTCGCGTCGTCGGGCAGCTCGATGTCCGGGGCGGCGCCGGCACCCTCGGGCAGCAGGAACGCCGCCGGGTCCCCGGGCAGCTGCGCACCGAGCATCGGGCGCAGCGAGGCGTACGGCGTGGCGTCGCCGACGAACACGCCGCCGAGCAGCGTCGTGGCGTCGTCCGAGAGCACGAGCTTCTTGTAGACGCCGGCGGTCGGGTCGGCCCAGACCACCTCGACGCAGTTCTCGGTGCGGCCGTGGGCGTCGCCGAAGGAGGCGACGTCGACGCCGGAGAGCTTGAGCTTGGTGGCGGTGTCGGCGCCGGGGAACTCGGCCCCGCCGCCGAGCAGGCGGTCCACGACGACCTCCGCCATCGTGTTGCCGGGCGCGACCAGCCCGAGGCACCGGCCCTCGATGCAGGCGACCTCGCCGATGGCCCAGACGTTCGGGTCCTCGGTGCGGCAGGTCAGGTCGACCACGGCGCCGCCGCGCTCGCCGACCGGCAGCCCCGCGGCCCGTGCGAGCTCGTCCCGGGGACGCACGCCCGTGGCCACCACGACGACGTCGACGTCGAGGCGCCCGCCGTCGTTGAAGTCCAGGTGCCCGACGTCGCCGGTGCGGTGGTGGGGAGCCATCTGCTTCGTGGCCGTCTCGGGACGGACCGCGATGCCCTTGTCGTTGATGAGGCGCTTGAGCGCCTGCCCGCCGCCGAGGTCGCACTGCACGCCCATGAGGTGGGTGCCGAACTCGATGACGGTGGCCTGGGCGCCGAGCGCCTTGAGCGCGCCGGCGGCCTCCAGCCCGAGCAGGCCGCCGCCGATGACGGCGCCGCGCACCGGCTTCTCGACGACGCCGCCGCGCGTCTCGACGCGGCCCGCCTCGCGCTTGGACTCGACCCAGCCGCGCAGGGCGGCCACGTCGTCGATGGTGCGGTAGACGAAGACGCCGGGCAGGTCGTTGCCGGGGATCGGCGGCATCGCCGCGTTCGACCCGGTGGCCAGCACGAGCTCGTCGTAGGGGTGCACGCGGCCGAGCTGGTCGGTGACCGTCCGGTTCTCCCGGTCGATCGACGCGACGAGGCAGCCGCTGTGCAGCTCCACCAGAGGGTCGTCCCACAGCGCCGGGTCGCCCAGGGTGAGCTCCTCAGGGTCGCTGACCTCGAAGTAGCGGGTCAGCCCGACGCGGTCGTAGGGCTTGCGCGGCTCGTCGGCGAAGACGCTGATGCGCCACGCGCCGTCGGTGTCGCGCGAACGCAGCGCCTCGACGAAGCGCTGTGCGACGGGGCCGCCGCCGACGACGACGACGTGCCGGGTGCTGCGGGGAGTGGGCTCGCTGCTCATGTCGTCGACAGTAGGGAGCCACCGTGACCGGACCGTCAGGGAGGGGTTACCTGATGCGAACATCTTGCTCACGCCGTCCCGGGCCCGCGTGAGAGAAGCCGGACGCATCCTGCCGAGGTAGGCAACCCTCCGCCGAGGTAGGCAACGTTCCGCCGAAGTAGGCAACCTCGGGACGAGGTAGGCAACGCTCCCGCCGAACGGCTGCCCATCTGACGTGCAGCTCGCCTACCTCGGCTCAGAGCTGCCTACCTGACGGGGAACTTGCCTACCTCGGTCCACGGTCGCCTACCTCGGCGGGCGCGGGCGGGCAGACGTCCGGGGCGCCCGACGGCGAGGGGTCCGTCGGGCGCCCCGGGGCTCAGGGGCAGGCTCACACCGTGGCGAGCCCGGCCGGTTCGGGCTCCGCGTCGGCCTCCGAGGCCTGCTCAGCCCCGGACGGGTCGCCGCCGCGGGTCGACCCGAGCCAGTCCGCGAGGCCGCACACCGCCTCGGTGCAGCTGCCGCACCCGGTGGTCGCGCGGGTGGCGGCGGCGATGTCGTCCGCGCTCCGGGCGCCGTCGTCCCAGCACGCCGTGATGTCGTGCTTGGAGACGCCGTTGCAGCGGCACACCATCGCATCGTCGGGCATGTGCTCCGGCGAGGTGGCGGGCTCCGCGCTCGGCATCACCGGTGTCAGGAGCAGGAACGCCGGGTCCACGGGAACGGGGGTGCGACGCGTGTAGGCCGCGGTCAGGTCGGCCGCGACCCGGGCGTCACCCACGCAGGTCGCGCCCACCAGCAGCCCGTCGGCCACGACGGCCTCGACGAACCGCCCGCCGGCGGGGTCCGCGAGCCGGACGGCCCGCTCCCCGGGGCGCGTCGCGCGGCCCGTGCCGGCCGCGCCCATCGAGACCACGCTCAGCGGGCCGGCCTTGACCTTCACGACGTCGGTGCCCCGGGTGTCGACGCCCTCGTCGGTGGCCGCCCGCGTGGCGAGCAGCGTGCCGAGCCGCACCGCCATCGAGGGCCGCTCCCCCTCGTGGGGGAAGCGCAGGTGCTCGCGCGGCCGGTCCACCGCCCGCCGGGAGGCGTCCTCGCGGGCCGCCACGAGGGAGGCCAGGTGGTCGGCGAGACGACGCGCGTGGTCCCAGCCCTCGGCGACCAGACCCCGCGACCCCTGCGGCGGCTGGGCGCAGTCGCCGATCGCGAAGACGCGCCGGTCGGCCGGGCTGGCCAGGTCGTGCCCGACGACGACACCCCGGTCGGTGGGCAGACCGGCGTCGGCCGCGATCCCGGTCTCCGGCACGGTGCCGGTGGTCAGCACGACGAGCCCGGCGGCCAGCACCTCCCCGTCACCCCCGTCGCCGGTGTCGACGCGCACGCCGACCGCGCGGCCTCCGGCGACCAGCACCTCGCTGGGCCGCACCCCGGACCGGACCGTCACGCCGTGCGACTCGAGTCCCGCGGCCAGCACCGCGCCGGCCTCGGTGTCGAGCTGGCGGTTCATCGGCGCCGTCCCGGTGTCGACCAGCGTGACCGCGAGCCCGCGGGCGGCCAGCCCGTAGGCGGACTCCACCCCGAGCACGCCGCCGCCGACGACGACCGCGCGCGAGCTGTTGACGCTGCCCGCCACGATGTCCCGGGCGTCGTCGAGGGTGCGCAGGGCGTGCACCCCGCCCGGCAGGTACGGGGCGCCGTCGTCGTCCCGCAGACCCGGCAGCGGCAGGATGCGGGCTCGCGACCCGGTGGCCAGCACGAGGTGGTCGTACGGGTGCACGGCGCCCGCGTCGTCGGTGACGGTCCGCCGGACGCGGTCGACCGACGACGCCGCGACGCCGCGCAGCACCGTGACGTGGTCACCGCCGACCTCGGGCATGGAGATCGCGGCCACGTCGGTGCGGCCCGCGACGACGTCGCTGAGCAGCACCCGGTTGTACGGCTCGTACGGCTCGGCGCCGAGCACCGTGATGTCGAAGGCGCCCGCGCTGCGGCGCACCAGCTCGTCGACCAACCGGGAACCGACCATGCCGTTCCCGACGACGACGATCTTCGTCGGCACGTGGAGCGTCATACCGGCACCTCCTGGGTGTCGTGGTCGTCCTGCGTGGACGCGGTGGCGGGCCCGGCAGGGCTCACCTGGACCGCGCACACCTTGAACTCGGGCATGGAGCTGATCGGGTCGACGGCGTCGCTGGTGATCCGGTTGACGCCGCCGAGGCCGCCCCAGTGGAACGGCATGAACACGACCTCGGGCCGCACGGCGTCGGTCCAGCGGGCGACCGCCTCGACCATGCCGCGGGTCGAGGTCAGCCGGACCCGGTCGCCGTCGGCGACACCGACGCGCAGGCCGAGCTGCGGGTGCAGCTCGACGTACGGCTCGGGGACCAGCCGGTCGAGGTCGGGCACCCGGCGCGTCTGGGCGCCGGACTGGTAGTGCTGCAGGACACGGCCGGTGACCAGGTAGGTCGGGGCGTCGCCGCGCACGTCGTCGGCCGGGCCGCCGTGGTCGACCGGCACCATGCGGGCCCGGCCGTCCGGGGTGCCGAAGGTGTCCAGGAACATCCGGGGCGTCCCGGGGTGCTCGCCGCGGGCCGGTGATCCGGCATGCCCGTCGCCCGAGGCGTCGGCGGGCGCGTCGGCCGGGGCCGGGCAGGGCCAGTACAGCCCGGAGCCGCCGCCGTCCTCGTGAGCGTCCAGCCGGGCGTGCGAGAGCCCGGAGTAGTCCGCCGGCCCCCCGGCGGAGGCCCGTGCGAGCTCGTCGAAGACGTCGGCCGGGTCCGTGCCGAAGTGCACGCCCGAGCCGAGCCGTCGGGCCAGCTCGGCCAGCAGCCACAGCTCCGAGCGCGCCTGGCCCGGCGCGTCCACGGCCTGTCGCCGCCGGATGACCCGCCCCTCCAGGGACGTCATCGTGCCCTCCTCCTCGGCCCACTGCGTCACCGGGAGGACGACGTCGGCGATCCGGGCGGTCTCGGAGGGGACGAAGTCGCACACCACCAGCAGGTCCAGCGCCTCCAGGCGCTCACGGACCCGGTCGGCGTTGGGCGCCGAGACCAGCACGTTCGAGCCGTGCACGAAGAGCGCCTGCGGCCCGCCGGGTGTGGCCAGGGAGTTCAGCAGCGCCACGGCGGGCTTGCCCGGCCCCGGGATGGTGTCGGGGTCGACGCCCCAGACGGAGGCGACGTGGGCGCGGGCGGCCGGGTCGTCGATCTTGCGGTAGCCGGGCAGCTGGTCCGACTTCTGACCGTGCTCGCGACCGCCCTGGCCGTTGCCCTGGCCCGTCAGGCACCCGTAGCCGGAACCCTCGCGACCGACCAGGCCGAGCGCGAGGGAGAGGTTGATCGCCGCGGTCACCGTCGCGGTGCCCTGGGCCGACTGCTCGACCCCGCGACCGGTGAGCACGTACGCGCCGCGACCGCCGCGCGCCGGAGAGGCGGCCGCCAGGCGCCGGGCCAGCCGGCGCAGATCCTCGGCCGGGACGCCGCACACGGTCTCGGCGCGCTCCGGCCACCAGGCCGAGACGGACCGCACGACGTCGTCGTACCCGGCGGTCCGCTCGGTCAGGTAGGCGGTGTCGACGAGCTTCTCGGCGATCACGACGTGCAGCAGGGCCAGCAGCACGACGAGGTCGGTCCCGGGGACGGGCTGGACGTGCACGCCCTGGCCGTCCTCGGTGAGGCGGGCGGTGGCCGAGCGCCGCGGGTCGACGATGACGAGGCCCGCGGCACCGCGAGCGCCGGCCAGGTGCTGGACGAACGGCGGCATGGTCTCGGCGGGGTTCGACCCGAGCAGCAGGATCGCCTCGGCCCCGCCGAGGTCCGTCAGCGGGAACGGCAGGCCGCGGTCGACGCCGAAGGCGCGGTTGCCCGCGGCCGCCGCGGACGACATGCAGAACCGGCCGTTGTAGTCGATGTTCGGCGTGCGCAGCACCGTGCGCGCGAACTTGCCCAGCGCGTAGGCCTTCTCGTTGGTGAGCCCGCCGCCGCCGAAGATCGCGACGCCCTCGGGTCCGTGCTCGGCCTGGATCGCGCGGACCCGGGCGGTGATCAGCTCGAGCGCCTCGTCCCAGGTCGCCGGGGCGAGCTCGCCGTCGGCGCCGCGCACGAGCGGGGTCGTGATCCGGTCCGGGACGTCCAGCACCGCGGCGGCGGTCCAGCCCTTCTGGCACAGCCGTCCCGCGTTGGTGGGGAAGTCGCGCGGGTTCACGGTCACGGGCAGGGGCTCACGCCCGCCGGGGGCCGGCGTCGACGACGCCGTTCCCTCGACGGGCGTGAGCTCCATGCCGCACTGCAGGGCGCAGTAGGGGCAGTGCGTCTTGTGCGGGCCCGTGGACGCCGGCACGATCGAGCTGCTCATACCCGAGCAGCCCCCATCTGGCTGCTGCGGCGACCGTAGACGGCCCAGGTGAGCAGAGCCATGACCACGTAGACCCCGATGATCGCCCACAGGGCCGGCACCAGGGAGCCGGTGGCGGTGTCCGACATCGCGAACCCGCGCGGGATGAGGAACCCGCCGAAGGCACCGACGGCACCGGCGATGCCGATACAGCCCGCCGCCGCCTTCGCCGTCGCGGCCCCGCCGCCGGCGACGTCGGCGATCCGGAAGGTGGCCGGGATCATGCGGTAGACCGACCCATTGCCGACGCCGGTGGCGACGAACAGCAGCATGAAGGAGCCGAAGAACAGCCCGAAGGAGCCGCTGCCGAGCGCCTGGATGGCGCCGAAGGCACCGACGATCATCACCACGAAGCTCGCCACGGTGATCACGGCGCCACCGGTGCGGTCGGCGATCCAACCGCCGAGCGGGCGGGTGACCGAGCCGATCAGGGCGCCCATGAACGCCAGGGACAGGGTGACCTCGGGGAACTCCCGGTCGAGCAGGGTCGGGAAGGCGCCGGCGAACCCGACGAAGCTGCCGAACGTGCCGATGTAGATGAAGGAGATCAGCCAGGTGTGCTTCTCCCGGGCGGCGACGCCGAAGGAGCGCGGGTCGGCCTTGGCGGTGGACAGGTTGTCCATGAAGCGCCAGGCCAGGAGCACGGCCAGCAGGATGAAGGGGATGAACACCCACCCCGCCCGCGGCAGGGAGACACCGGCCGCGGTGACGATGACCACCGGCACGACGAACTGCACGGCGGCGGTGCCGATGTTGCCGCCGGCGGCGTTCCAGCCGAGCGCGGCACCCTTCTCCTTCTCGGGGAAGAAGAACGAGATGTTCGCCATCGACGAGGCGAAGTTGCCGCCACCGAAGCCTGCGAGCGCCGCGATGGCCAGCAGCACGCCGAACGAGGTCTCGGGCCGCTGGACGACCCACACCAGCGACAAGGTGGGGATCAGCAGCAGGGCCGCGGAGATCATCGTCCAGTTGCGCCCGCCGAAGACCGGCACGGCCAGCGTGTAGGGCACACGCAGCGAGGCGCCGACGAGGGCCGGCAGGCCCACGAGCCAGAACATCTGGTCGGTGGTCAGGGCGAACCCGGCGTCGGGGAGCTGCGGGACGACGATGGACCAGATCGCCCAGACGCAGAACCCGAGGAACTCCGCGAAGATCGAGATCCACAGGTTGCGACGGGCGATGGTCCGGCCGCCGTTACGCCAGAAGACCGGGTCCTCGGGGTCCCAGTGGTCGATCCACCGTCCGGAGCGGTGGACCGGGCGCGCGGGCGCCTCGGCAGTGTCGGTGCCCGGGCCGGTGGGCACCGGCTCGGTCTCGGTGGTGCCACTCGTCGGAGCAACCATCGACGTTCTCCCATCCGTGGTCGTCACCCGGCGTCGCCGGGCGGGGGTCTCGATCCCCGGCGGGTGCCGGGTACCGGACCGGCTCAGCGTCGGGCCGGTACGACGACAGTAGGAAGCGGGTGTTTCACGTCACGGTCACGAGCCGTGAACTTCCCATGAGCCAAAACTCTCACCCGGATCATGGGGGCTGTGAGAAGTTCATCCAGCATCCGGACGACCGGCCGACGGCGGGTCGTCGCGAGTCACGAGGCACGGAGGACCCGGGCGGACGAACCGTCCGAGCATCTCACACCCGACGGCGTCGTGCTGTGAGAACGGTGCTGCATCGCCGACACACGTCGTCCCTAGAGTGATCGGTATGACCAGCGGACCGCGCACCATCGCCGAGCACACCGCGGCGGCGCTCGCGCGCGTGCGGCCGGTGGCCGCCGCGTCCGTGCGGGTCGACGATCCCGCCGTGGTGGGCCTGGTCCTCGCCGCGGACGTCGTCGCCGCGGCGCCCGTACCGGCCTTCGACCATGCGGCGATGGACGGGTACGCGGTGCGGTCCGCCGACCTGCCCGACGACGGCTCGTCGGTGACGCTGGAGGTCCGGGGCGACCGGCGACCCGGCGTCCCCTCCCCCGCATCCGCCGCAGATGCTGTGGGCATGAAATCTGCAGCTCCCGCCCCGCCCGGAGCTGCAGATTTCATACCCACAACGTCCGACGGCGGAGCAGCCGACGGCGGAGCAGCCGACGGCGGAGCAGCCGACGGCGGAGCAGCCGACGGCGGAGCCGTCCGGATCATGACCGGAGCACCCGTGCCCGACGGGTTCGACGCCGTCGTCCCGGTCGAACGGACCTCCACGAGCCGCTTCGTGGCCGGGGGTCCGACGACGGAGCGCACCGTGACCCTGTGCCGACAGGCCCGCGACCACGTCCGTCGCGCGGGCACGGACCTGCGCCGAGGCGACCAGATCGCCCGCGCCGGGGACGTCGTCGGCCCGGGTCTCGTCGCCATCGCGGCCGCCGCCGGGCTCGTCGAGCTGCCGGTGCGCCGTCGTCCCCGGGTCGCCGTGCTGTCCACGGGCTCCGAGCTCG
Source organism: Isoptericola haloaureus (assembly GCF_036689775.1). Classification (NCBI taxonomy): domain Bacteria; kingdom Bacillati; phylum Actinomycetota; class Actinomycetes; order Micrococcales; family Promicromonosporaceae; genus Isoptericola; species Isoptericola haloaureus. Next base: position 72,265 of record NZ_JBAGLP010000107.1, read on the forward strand.
CCCCGCTCGGGACCACCGAGGCCGGCACGATCGCCGACTCCAACTCCCTCATGCTCGCCGCGCTCGTGCGCGCCGCCGGCGCCGACGTCGTGCGCATCGGCGCGGTCCCGGACGACGCGGACGCCCTGCGCGCCGCCCTCGACCACGTCGTGGGCGTGAAAACTGCAGGTCCGGACCGCCACGATCCTGCAGATCTCATGCCCACAACGGGAGGGGTGGACCTGATCGTCACCTCCGGCGGGGTGTCCGCCGGGGCGAGCGACGTCGTGCGCGAGCTGCTCGCCTCCGGATCGGCGGCCGACGTCGACGTCGCCACCGTCGCCATGCGGCCCGGCAAGCCGCAGGCCCTGGCCTCCTGGCGCGGGGCTCCCTGGATCGCCGTCCCCGGCAACCCCGTCAGCGCCTTCGTCTCGACCGTGCTGTACGCCCTGCCCGCGGTGCGACGCCTCGCCGGCCGCCCGGACCGACCCGCCGCGACCGTCCGCGCCGCCACCGGATGGTCCAGCCCGCCCGGCAAGGAGCAGGTGGTCCCCGTGGTCACCCGGCCCGACGGCGTCACCCCGGCCGGTCGCGGCGGCCACCAGCTCTCCTCGCTCGCCCACGCCGACGCGCTCGTGGTCGTGCCCGCCGAGGTCGCCCACGTCGCCCCCGGCGACCCGCTCCCCCACGTCCCGCTCCCGGAGGCTCGATGAGGTACGACGCCGTCGTCCTCGCCGGCGGCCGCGCCACCCGGCTGGGCGGTGCCGCCAAGCCGGAGGTCGTCGTCGGCGGCACCCGCCTGCTCGACCACGTGCTGTCCGCGACGACCGGCGCCGACCGCACCGCCGTCGTCGGCCCGGCCGACCTGCGCTCGCTCACCGAGCGGGACGACGTCGTCGTGACCCGCGAGGACCCGCCCTTCGGCGGCCCGGTCGCCGGGCTGGCCGCCGGGCTGACGGCCCTGCAGCGGCCCGACGCGCCCGAGTGGATCCTCCTGCTCGCCGTGGACGTGCCGGGGGCGGCGGCCGCCGTCGGCCCGCTGGTCGAGACCGCCGACGGGTTCACGAACCTCGACGGCGTGCACCTGGAACACGCCGGGCGTGCCCAGTGGCTGACCGGCCTGTACCGCCGCGCGGCGCTGACCCGCGCGCTCGACGGACTCGACCCGCACGGGGCGTCCGTGCGCCGACTCGTGGCTCGTCTCGACCTCCTCCCGCTGCCCGACGAGACAGGGATGAGCGACGACGTCGATACCTGGGACGATGTGAACAGGCTCTCGGCGCGCCCGGCCCGGAGCCGCATCGAGGAGGAGACCCCCATGACCGACGACGTCCCCACCGTGCTCGCCAGCTGGGTGTCCGCCGTCGAGCGGGACCTGCAGCTGCCCGCCGACAGCATCGACGTCACGGAGGTGCTCGACCTCGCCCGCGACGCCGCCCACCACGTCGCGCGGCCCGCCGCGCCGGTGACGACCTACCTCGTCGGCTACGCCCGCGGGCTCGCCGCCGCGGCAGGCAAGGCCGCACCCGACGACGACACCGCCGAACGCACCGCCCGCCTGGCCCTGGGCTGGCGGCCCGAGACGACCTGAGGACTCCCATGACGCTCGTCGACCTGGGCATCCCCCGCCTGCCGACCTCGTGGCGCGACGCGACGCTGCCCGCCGACCGGCCGGACACCCCGGGTCTGGTGGACACCTTCGGCCGGGTCGCCACCGACCTGCGCGTCTCGCTCACCGACCGGTGCAACCTGCGCTGCACGTACTGCATGCCGGCCGAGGGACTGCCCTCCCTGGCGCGCGAGAAGGTGATGTCCCGCGACGAGATCGCCCGGCTGGTCGGCGTCGCCGTCCGGGACCTCGGCGTGCGCCAGGTCCGGTTCACCGGCGGCGAGCCGCTGCTGCGGGGCGACCTCGCCGAGATCGTCGCCGACGTCGCAGCCCTCGACCCGCGCCCGGAGATCAGCCTGACCACCAACGCGATCGGGCTCGACTCCCGCGCCGAAGGGCTGCGCGCCGCGGGCGTGGACCGCATCAACGTCTCCCTGGACACGCTCGACCCGGACACGTTCGCCCGCCTGGCCCGCCGCCCCTACCTGGAGCGCACGCTGGCCGGCATCGAAGCGGCGGCCCGCGTGTTCGACCTGGTCAAGATCAACGCGGTGCTGGTGCGCGGGGTGAACCTGGACCATGCCGCCGACCTGCTGTCCTGGTGCCTGGAGCGCGGCTTCGAGCTGCGGTTCATCGAGCAGATGCCCCTGGACGCCGACCACGCCTGGGACCGCACGGCGATGGTGACGGCCGCCGAGGTGCGCGGCCTGCTGGGCGAGCGCTTCGACCTCGGCCCCGACGCCGAGCCGCGCGACGGCGCCCCGGCCGAACGGTTCGTCGTCCGCTCCCGCGACACGGGCGAGCGGCTCGGACGGGTCGGCATCATCGCCTCGGTGACCGAGCCGTTCTGCGGCGACTGCCGCCGCACGCGCCTGACCGCCGAGGGCGGCATCCGCGACTGCCTGTTCGCGCACACCGAGACCGACCTGCTCGGTCCGCTGCGCGAGGGCGCCTCCGACGCGGTGCTGGCCGACCGGTGGCGGACCGCGATGTGGGGCAAGCGCGCCGGGCACGGGATGGACGACCCGTCGTTCGTCCAGCCGGACCGCACGATGAGCGCGATCGGGGGCTGAGGTGCTGGAGCTGCGCTACTTCGCGGCGGCCCGGGCGGCGTTGGGCCGTGCCGGGGAGACGATGACGGTGGACGACGGCGCGACGGTCGCCGAAGTCGTCGGCCGGCTGAGCGCGGGGGCGCCCGAGGCGGCGCCGGTGCTGTCCCGCTGCTCGGTGCTGCTGGACGGCCGCCGGGCCGCGCCGGACGACGTCGTGCCCGACGGCGCCACGCTCGACGTGCTGCCGCCGTTCGCCGGCGGCTGACTCCTGCGGCGCGCTGTCGCTCGCCTCACCACGCGAGCGAGCACCCCGAGCGCCGACCCCCGCTGTGGGCGTGAAATCTGCAGGTCTCAGGTGCCTGAGACCTGCAGATTTCACGCCCACAACGCCAGCACGACGTCGGGGCGGTGACGGACGCGGCGGTCAGGCCTGCTGCTTGTGGGCGCGGATGACCTCGGCCGCCTGGCCCAGCACGTCGGACAGGTCGCCGACCACGGCGAAGTCGCAGATCTCGAAGATCGGCGCCTCGGGATCGTTGTTCACCGCGACGATGACCTGCGAGGCCTGCATGCCGCCGCGGTGGTGCGGAGCGCCGGAGACACCAGCGCCGACGTACAGCCGCGGGGCGATCGTCACGCCCGTCTGCCCGATGTAGCGGTCGAACCAGCCTTCGAACACGGCGTCGCGCGTCGCGCCGACGGCACCGCCGACGGCGTCGGCGAACGCCTCGACCGGCCCGAAGTCGCCCTCGGTGCCACGCCCGCCGGCCACCACGACCGCGGCCTCCTCGAGCGTCGGGCGGTCGGAGTCGCGGACCTTCTCGGTCCGGGCGGTGACGGCCGGCAGCACGGCGTCGACCGCGACGGCGAAGCCCTCGACCTCGGTGGCCACCGCGGCCTCGGCCGGCTGCGGGACGACGGCGTTGGCCCGGACGGTCAGCGCGGCCACGTCGGTGGTGACCCGGCTGACGGTGTCCCAGGAGCCGGCGAAGACCCGCTTGGTGCCCACGACGTGCCCGGCGTCGTCCTCGGCCACGCCGGCGGCGTCGATGATGACCCCGGCGTCCAGGGCGTGCCCGGCCAGGGCCACGGCCTCCTTGGCGCCGAAGGTCGAGGGTGCCAGCACGACGTCGGCGTCGGTGAGCCGCACGGCGGCGGTCAGCACGGCGGCGACGACGGCGGACAGGTGCCGGGCGTCCCCGCGCAGGTCGGCGGGAAGCTCGGCCTGGTGGACCGTCTCGACGCCGTAGGCGCCGAGCTGGGCGAGCGCCTCGACGCTCGGTGCCTCCAGCGTGACGGCCTCGACGCGGCCGAGCGTGCGGCCGATCGTCAGCAGCTCCAGGACGCTGGGACGGACCTCGCCCGCGGGGTCGAGGAGGACAAGGACGGTGCGGTTCGTCATCGGTGGGCTCCTTCTCAGACCAGCTCGTGGCGGATGAGGTACTCGGCGAGGGCCTTGCCGCCCTCGCCCTTGTCCTGGACGAGCTCGACCGGCGGCTTCTCCGGGCGCGGCGCGGCCAGCGTGGTCTCGGTCCGGGCGCCGGCCGTGCCGACGGACCCGGGCTCCAGACCCAGGTCGGCCGCCGTCCACTGCTCGATCTCCTTGGAACGAGCCGCCATGATGAGCTTGAAGTTCGGGAACCGCGGCCGGTTGGCGGTGTCGGCCACCGACAGGACGGCCGGCAGCGGCGCGGTGAGCGACTCGGTCGCCTCGTCGGTCTCGCGCGTGGCCTGCAGCGTTCCGTCGGCCACGGCGACCGTCTTGGCGAACGTCACGGACGGCCGGCCCAGCGTCGCGGCCAGCAGCGCCGGCACCACCGAGCCCAGACCGTCCAGGGCCGCCATCCCGGTGATCACCAGGTCGACGGGCCCCTCGGTCTCCAGCCGTCGCACCGCGGCCGCGAGCGCCGCCGTCGTGCCGGAGTAGTCGGACCCGGCGAGCGCGTCGTCCGAGACCCGCACGCCGCGGTCGACCCCCATCTGGAACGCCTTGCGCAACGCCACGTCGCCCTCGGGCGGGGCGACGGTCAGCGCGACGATCTCGCTCGTCCCCTGCTCGGCCTCGTCGAGGGCCTCGACGATCCGCAGCGCGGCTTCCAGGGCGTTCTCGTCGAGCTCGTTGAGGGTCCCCACGGCCGGGTCGCGCTCCACCCGACAGTCCACGAACTTCCGTTCGGCGTTGATGTCCGGCACGTACTTGACGGGAACGACGATGCGCACGAGGAACCCTTCCGACGGTCTCGAGGATCAGGGTCGGGGCGGTGTGGACCGCCCTCGGGCCGAGCCTACTCGTCGCCGTGCACCGCCCCGGCACGTGTCCGCATGGCGCGACGCCGAGGTGACCTTCGGCGCCGCACAGTCCACCATGGGTCCATGGAGGCCGCCCGACCGAAGGTCACCCCGCTGACCCGACCCACCCGCACCCGCAGCCACGTCCCGCCGCTGGGGGTGCGCACCACGCCCGACGGCGGCATCGACGTCGCGGTGCTCGCCTCGCACGCGCACGGGGTGGAGCTGTGCCTGATCGACGTCGTCGCCCCCGAGAAGGACCAGCACGACCCGGAGCGCTACGCCGAGCGGCGCATCGAGCTGGACGGCCCGACCTACGGCGTCTGGCACGGGCACGTGCCCGACGTCGCCCCGGGCCAGCGCTACGGGTTCCGGGTGCACGGCCCGTGGGACCCGGGCGCCGGCATGCGCCACAACCCGGCCAAGCTGATCCTCGACCCGTACGCCCGCGGCATCGAGGGCGACCTGGCGTACGTCCCGGCGACGCTGCGCGGCGGCGCGGACGACGACGGCGGGCCCGACCAGGAGGACTCACTGCCGTTCGTGCCCCACGCTGTGGTGACCGCCGAGCTGCCCGACCTGCCGCGGATGTCCCGGCCACGGGTCCCCTGGGCCGACACCGTGGTCTACGAGGCGCACGTGCGCGGGCTGACGCTGCAGCACCCGGGCGTGCCCGAGGAGCTGCGCGGCACCTACGCCGGGCTGGCGCACCCCGCGGTGATCGAGCACCTGCAGGCGCTCGGCGTGACCACGCTGGAGCTGCTGCCCATCCACGCCTCGACGGCGGAGCCCTGGCTGGCCGGCCGCGGGCTGACGAACTACTGGGGCTACTCCACGATGGGCTTCTTCGCCCCGCACGCCGCCTACGCCACCGCGGCCGCCCGCGAGGCGGGCCCGGCGGCGGTCGTGGACGAGGTGCGCGGCATGGTGCAGCTGCTGCACGAGGCCGGGATCGAGGTGCTGCTGGACGTCGTCTACAACCACACGTGCGAGGGCGGCGACGACGCGCTGCACCTGTCGTGGCGCGGCCTGGACAACACGTTGTACTACCTGCACGACGGCGGCACCCCGGCCCGGCTGGCCGACGTCACCGGCACGGGCAACACCCTGGACTTCCGCCGCACCCGCGTGGTGCAGATGGCCCTGGACTCCTTGCGGTACTGGGCCGAGGTGATCGGCGTGGACGGCTACCGGTTCGACCTCGCCGTCACCCTCGGACGCGACCACGACGGGTACACCCCCGACCACCCGTTCCTGTCCGCGCTGCGCACCGACCCCGTGCTGTCCGGGCTCAAGCTGGTGGCCGAGCCCTGGGACGTCGGACCGGGTGGCTGGCAGACCGGGCGGTTCCCCGCCCCGATGGCGGAGTGGAACGACCGCTTCCGCAACGCCACGCGCTCGTTCTGGCTGGAGTCCGCCCGGGCCGGGTCGCACGGCGCGCCGATGCACGGCCTGCGTGAGCTCACCACCCGGCTGGCCGGGTCGGCGGACCTGTTCGGGCACTCGGACCCGCCGCTGATGCGCGGGCCGGTCGCGTCGGTCAACTACGTCACCGCCCACGACGGCTTCACCCTCGCCGACCTGGTCTCGTTCGACCACAAGCACAACCAGGCCAACGGCGAGGACAACCGTGACGGCACCGACGACAACCGGTCGTGGAACCACGGGATCGAGGGTCACGCCCCGGAGGGCGACGACGCCACCACCGAGCCGTGGTCCGCCGTCGTGCCGCTGCGTCGGCGCTCGCAGCGCAACCTGCTGGCGACGCTGCTGCTGGCCGCCGGCACCCCGATGATCACCGCCGGGGACGAGATGGGCCGCACCCAGGGCGGGAACAACAACGCCTACGCCCAGGACACCGAGATCTCCTGGGTCGACTGGGACCTGGACACGGCGAACTCCGAGCTGCTGGCCACGGCGCGCTACCTGGTCGGCCTGCGCGCCGAGCACGCGGCCCTGCGGGCGGAGTCGTTCTTCCTCGGCTCGCCCCGACCGGGCGAGGAGCACCCCGACCTGCTCTGGTACGACGCCGACGGCGCCCCCATGGACGGCGAGGCGTGGTCCCACGAGGGACGGCGCATCATCCAGATGCTGCGTCCCGGCCCGGGCGAGGACGAGGCCGACGTGCTGTGCGTGCTGCACGGCGGGCTGGAGGACGCCGAGCTCACGCTGCCCGAGACCCTCGACGGGGCAGGACCGTGGCAGCGCGTGTGGAGCTCGACGTGGGACGCCCCCGAGGGGCCCGAGCAGGCGGACGAGGAGGAGGCCCCGGGCACGGCGCTGGTGGAGTCGTTGAGCGTGGAGGTGTTCGTGGCACGGCGCTGACGGGTCTGCCAGACTGCCCGCATGACAGACGCCGACGTCATCGTCATCGGAGCGGGCCTGTCGGGCCTGGTCACCGCGACCGAGATCACGGCGGCCGGGCGCCGCGTGATCCTGCTGGACCAGGAGCCGGAGGCCTCTCTCGGCGGGCAGGCCTGGTGGTCCTTCGGCGGGCTGTTCCTCGTGGACTCCCCCGAGCAGCGCCGGCTCGGCGTGCACGACTCCGCCGAGCTCGCCTGGTCCGACTGGCTCGGGTCCGCGCGGTTCGCCCCCGGCGCCGAGGACGGCGAGGGTCCCGACCGGCACGGGTACGCCTGGGCCAAGCACTTCGTCGAGGCCGCGGCCGGTGACCTGCGCTCCTGGCTGCACGCCAAGGGGGTGCGCTGGTTCCCGCTGGTGCAGTGGGCCGAGCGCGGCGGGTACACCGCCGGCGGTCACGGGAACTCCGTCCCGCGGTTCCACGTCACCTGGGGCACCGGCCCGGCCGTCCTCGCACCGTTCGTCGCCGCGGCGCTGGAGGCGCGGTCGGCCGGGCTGCTCGACCTGCGCTTCCGCCGGCGGGCCGCCGGGCTGGTGGTCACCGACGGCCGCGTCACGGGGGTGCGCACCGAGATCCTGGCCGACGACGGCGCCCTGCGGGGCGAGCCGTCCTCGCGCGAGGTGGTCGGTGGCGAGGAGCTCACCGCCGGGGCGGTGGTGGTGGCCTCCGGCGGCATCGGGGCCAACCACGACCTGGCGCGCGAGCACTGGGACCCGGGGCACGGCGCGCTGCCGGCCCGGATGCTCTCGGGCGTGCCCGACTCGACCGACGGCCTGATGCTCGGCCACGCCGCCCACGCGGGGGCGGCGCTGGTGCACGAGGACCGCATGTGGCACTACCCGGAGGGCATCGCCAACCACTCGCCCGTCTGGACGAACCACGGCATCCGCATCCTGCCCGGGCCGTCCTCGCTGTGGCTGGACGCCGACGGCGGTCGGCTGCCGGCGCCGCTGTTCCCCGGGTTCGACGCCCTCGGAGCGCTGCAGCACGTCACGGGGCGCGGGGACGACCACTCCTGGTTCGTGCTGAACCGGGCGATCATGGAGACCGAGTTCGCGCTGTCCGGCTCCGAGCAGAACCCGGACCTGACCGGCAAGGACGTCCGCCTGCTCGCCCAGCGCGTGCTGCCCGGCGCCGTCGGACCCGTGGCCCGGTTCGCCGCCGAGTCCCCGGAGTTCCTGTGGGCCGACTCCCCCGAGGAGCTCGCGGGCCGGATGAACGCGCTGACCGCGGCGACCCCGGGCTCGGGCGGGCACGTCGACCCGGCGCGGCTCGCCGCCGACGTCCGCGCCCGCGACGCCCAGGTCGCCTCCGGCCTGGGCAAGGATCCGCAGGTGGTGGCCACGCGCGCCGCCCGCGACTTCCGGGTGGACCGGATGATGCGCGTCAGCCCGCCGCGGCCGCTGACGACCCCGAAGGACGGCCCGCTGCTCGCGGTGCGGCTGTCCGTGCTGACCCGCAAGACCCTCGGCGGGCTGTGGTGCGACCCGTCGGGCCGGGTGCTGCGCGCGGACGGGTCCGTGCTGGACGGTCTCTGGGCGGTCGGAGAGGCCGCCGGGTTCGGGGGCGGCGGCATGCACGGCCACCGGACCCTGGAGGGCACGTTCCTGGGAGGGTGCCTGCACACCGGCCGCGTCACCGGTCGGGCGCTGGCCGCGGACCGGTGACGACGGACCACCGGGTGTCCGGGCATGTTGGCGCGCACTCCCCGGCCCGTCTGACTAGCGTGGGGGGCGTGACGTCGCCCAAGCCCGCCCCGCCCCATCCCATCGGTCGCATCCCCGTCATCGAGGTCTCCCCCGTCGTCGAGGGCGGGCGCTGGCCCGCCAAGGCGACACCCGGCGAGGTCGTCCCGGTCGAGGCCACCGTCTTCCGCGAGGGTCACGACGCCGTCAACGCCACCGCCGTGCTGTTCACCCCCGACCGGCGTCTGCACTCGTGGGCCCCCATGCGGGACGTCGCCCCCGGGCTCGACCGGTTCCAGGGGTTCCTGCAGCCCGACGCCCCGGGCGACTGGTCGTTCCGCGTCGAGGCATGGTCCGACCCGTACGCCACCTGGGCCCACGACGCCACGATCAAGGTCGCGGCCGGACAGGACGTCGACCTCATGCTCGCCGAGGGCGCGCTGCTGTTCGAGCAGATCGTCGCCCCGCGCCTGCAGCAGCGCCGCACCGCCGAGGACGCGGAGCTCCTGGACCGCGTGGCCCGGGAGCTGGCCGACACGTCCCGCCCGCCCGAGGCCCGCCTCGCCATGGCCACCCAGCACACCGTGCGCGACGCCCTGCGGCACATCCCGCTGCGCCGCCTGGTCTCGGCGAGCGCCACCTACCCGCTGCAGGTGGACCGCCGGCTGGCCCAGACCGGCGCCTGGTACGAGATCTTCCCTCGGTCCGAGGGGGCCACGCGCGACGCCGACGGCACCTGGCGGTCCGGCACCTTCGCCACCGCCGCGGAGCGCCTGCCCGCCATCGCCGCGATGGGATTCGACGTCGTCTACCTCACACCGGTCCACCCCATCGGCACGACCTTCCGCAAGGGCCGCAACAACACCCTCGAGGCCGAGCCCGGGGACCCCGGCAGCCCCTACGCGATCGGCTCGCCCGACGGCGGGCACGACGCGATCCACCCGGACCTGGGCACCGCGGAGGACTTCACCGCCTTCGTGGACGCCGCGCGCGGCCAGGGTCTCGAGGTCGCCCTGGACCTGGCGCTGCAGTGCTCGCCCGACCACCCGTGGGTCGCCGAGCACCCGGAGTGGTTCACCGTCCGCGCGGACGGGTCCATCGCCTACGCGGAGAACCCGCCGAAGAAGTACCAGGACATCTACCCGCTGAACTTCGACACCGACCCGGTCGGGCTCTCCCACGAGGTCCTGCGCATCGTGCGGCTGTGGATCGACCGCGGCGTCACGCTGTTCCGGGTGGACAACCCGCACACCAAGCCGTTGGACTTCTGGGAGTGGCTGCTGGCGGAGGTCCGCGCCACGAACCCGGAGGTGATCTTCCTGTCCGAGGCGTTCACCAAGCCCGCCATGATGCAGACGCTCGGGCGGATCGGGTTCCACCAGTCGTACACCTACTTCACCTGGCGCAACACCGGCGAGGAGATCACGGAGTACCTGGCCGAGGTCTCCGGGGAGCAGGGCGCCGTCATGCGGCCCGCGTTCTGGCCCACGACGCACGACATCCTGCCGCCGTACCTCCAGCACGGCGGCGTCGCCGGGTTCGCCGTGCGGGCCGTGCTCGCGGCGACCGGCAGCCCCACGTGGGGCATCTACTCGGGCTACGAGCTCGTGGAGAACGTGCCCCGCCCGGGCGTCGAGGAGCAGATCGACAACGAGAAGTACGAGTACCGGCCGCGCGACTGGTCGGCCGCCGACGACATCGGCATCGCCACGCTGCTGCGGCGGCTGAACGAGATCCGTCGCGACCACCCGGCCCTGCAGCAGCTGCGCAACCTGACCGTCCATCCCACGACCAACCCCCAGGTGATCGCCTACTCGCGGCGCGTCCGCGCCGAGCACCTGCCCGCGGCCGGCCGTCCCGGGTCCGGCCACGACGACGTCGTGCTCGTGGTGATCAACCTCGACCCCCACCACCCCCAGGAGTCGACCGTGCTGCTCGATCTCGAGGCCCTCGGCCTGGACGCTCCCGACGACGTCGAGGACCAGCCCTTCTTCACCGTCCACGACGAGCTGTCCGGTGTCAGCTATCCGTGGGGGCGCCATCCCTACGTCCTGCTCGAACCGCAGGTGCAGGTCGGTCACGTGCTGAAGGTGGTGCCCGCATGAACGCCTCCGCACAGACCGGTGGCGTGGACGTCCCGCGCCCCATCACCCGCCAGATCCCCGTCCAGGCGCTGCCGCCGCGGCGCCAGCCGGAACCGCCGCCGCTGCCGAAGCCCGGCCTGGTCGAGGACCCGGACTGGTACCGCAAGGCGGTCTTCTACGAGGTGATGGTCCGCAGCTTCACCGACTCCGAGGGCGCCGGGTCGGGAGACCTGCGCGGGGTCATGGACCGGCTCGACTACCTGCAGTGGCTCGGGGTCGACTGCCTGTGGCTGCCGCCCTTCTACCCGTCCCCGCAGCGCGACGGCGGCTACGACGTCGCGGACTTCACCGCGATCGCCCCGCAGTACGGGTCGCTGCAGGACTTCGGCCGGCTCATCGAGGCGGCGCACGCGCGCGGCATCCGGATCATCATCGACCTGGTCATGAACCACACCAGCGACCAGCACCCCTGGTTCCAGGCGTCCCGCTCCGACCCCGAGGGCCCCTACGGCGACTTCTACGTGTGGGCGGACGACGACTCCGGCTACCAGGACGCGCGGATCATCTTCGTCGACACCGAGACCTCGAACTGGACCTTCGACCCGGTGCGCCGCCAGTACTACTGGCACCGGTTCTTCAGCCACCAGCCGGACCTGAACTACGAGAACCCGAAGGTCGCCGAGGCGATGTTCGACGTCGTCCGATTCTGGCTGCGCTCCGGCGTCGACGGCTTCCGGCTCGACGCGGTGCCCTACCTGTACGAGGAGGAGGGCACCAACTGCGAGAACCTGCCGCGCACGCACGAGTTCCTGCGGCGCGTGCGGGCGATGATCGACGAGGAGTTCCCCGGGCGGATCATGCTGGCCGAGGCCAACCAGTGGCCGCACGACGTCGTGGACTACTTCGGGACCAGCGAGGACCCGGAGTGCCACATGTGCTTCCACTTCCCGGTGATGCCGCGCATCTTCTACGCCCTGCGCGACCAGCGGGCCACCCAGCTCCTGGACATCATGGCCGACACCCCGGAGATCCCGGCCGCCGGCGGGCAGTGGAGCACGTTCCTGCGCAACCACGACGAGCTCACCCTCGAGATGGTCTCCACCGAGGAGCGCGCCGCGATGTACGGGTGGTACGCCCACGACCCGCGCATGCGCGCCAACGTGGGCATCCGCCGTCGGCTCGCGCCGCTGCTGGACAACTCCCGCAAGGAGATCGAGCTCGCCCACGCCCTGCTGCTGTCCCTGCCGGGCAGCCCGTGCCTGTACTACGGCGACGAGATCGGGATGGGCGACAACATCTGGCTGCCCGACCGCGACGCCGTGCGCACGCCCATGCAGTGGACGCCCGACCGCAACGCCGGGTTCTCCACGGCCGACCCGGGCAAGCTGTACCTGCCGCTGAACCAGTCGCTGGTGCACCACTACCACCACATCAACGTGGAGGCACAGCTCGCGCAGCCGACCTCCCTGCTGCACTGGGTGCACGGCATGCTGGGCGTGCGGCGGCTGCACCCGACGTTCGGCACCGGCGGCTTCCGCGCCTGCGAGGTGGACGACGAGGCGATCCTCGCCTTCGTGCGGTCCGGCGACGAACAGCTCGTGGTGGCCGCCAACCTGTCCACGACGGCGCGGTCGGCCACGGTCTCGCTGCCCGGCATGGAGGGCTGGACGCTGACGGACCTCTTCGGCGGCGGCCGGTTCCCCCAGGTGTCCGCCGACGGCACGGTGCAGCTGTCCTGGGGCTCGCGCGACTTCTACTGGCTCCTGGCCACTCCCCCGGACCCGAGCGACGACGAAGGGTAGGCCCGATGATCGACGTCTCCGTCCAGCACGCAGCCCCCGACCCGAGCGTCGGTGAGCTGCTCGCGGCCTGGCTGCCGACGCAGCGCTGGTTCCCCGGCGGCACGTCGGTGCGCGCCGAGCCCTGGTTGGCGGTGACGTTCGACCAGGAAGGGGCCGACGTCGCCGGGACCGACGGCGCGCACGGCGACGTCGTGCTGCTGCTCACGCGCCTCGTGGGGCCCGAGCTCCCCGGCGGTGAGCTCCTCGCCCAGGTGCCGCTCGTGCTGAGCGACCCCGAGCACGTCAGCCTGGGGCACATCGGCACGGTGGAGACCGCCTCGGGCGCGATCGCCGTGCACGACGGCGGCGCGAACCCGGCCTGCTGGGTGCTGCTGCTGCGTGCCATGGGCATCACCGGGGACGCCGCGACCCTGACCGAGCGCGGTCGGGTCCTGGCGGGCGAGCAGTCCAACACGTCGGTGATCCTGCCGGGGGTGCCCTCCCCCGGCGGTGCGGGCGGGATGCTCAAGATCCTGCGCACCATCGCCGACGGGCCCCACCCCGACGTCGTCGTGCCCCAGGCGCTGACGGCCGACGGCTGGGAGGGCGTCCCGCGGTTCCTCGGCGCGCTGGAGATCGACGCCGACGACTCGACCGAGAGCTCGGTGCACCTGGCGATCCTGTCCGAGCTCGTGCCGCACGCCGAGGACGGGTTCGAGCTGGCCTGCGACCTGGCCAGCCGCGGCGAGTCCTTCGCCGAGCACGCCGGCGACCTGGGACGCCTGGTGGCCGAGCTCCACCAGCGGATGGCCACGCTGCTGCCCGTCGGCCCGCCGCTGGACGCCACCCGGTTCGTCGCCGGGCTGCGCCGGCGTGCCGACCGCGCCGTGGCCGAGGCCGACGTGCTCGCCCCACGGGCCGCGGAGATCTCGGCGCTGCTGGACGACCTCGAGCAGCGGCTGGCGGCTCTGCCGGAGCCGGTCGCGACCCAGCGCATCCACGGCGACCTGCACCTGGGCCAGACGCTGTTCGGCGAGGGCTGGAAGGTCCTCGACTTCGAGGGCGAGCCGCAGCGCTCGGTCGACGAGCGGACCGCACCGGACCTGCCCCTGCGCGACGTGGCGGGCATGCTGCGGTCCTTCGACTACGCCGCGGCGGTCGCCGAGGCGCCCGACCCGGCGACGTGGCAGGCGGAGGCGGCCGAGGCGTTCCTCGCCGGGTACCGCGACGCGGCCCTCGCCGGGTCCGGCCTCGACGCCGAGACCGCCGCGACGGTGCTCGACGCCCTCGTGCTGGACAAGGCGCTGTACGAGGTGGTCTACGAGTCCCACCACCGGCCCACCTGGCTGCCCATCCCGCTGGGTGCGGTGGACCGGCTGCTGCGGGACTGACGCGGCCATGCCGCGTGCGTGTTGCGGACGCGGCCCCGACCAGGAAGTGGAAGGGTGGAGGACATGACGTCCGTGCCATCTGCTGTCGACCCGGAACTCCTCACCGCCGTCGCGCGCGGCACCACGCACGACCCGCACGCGGTGCTCGGCGCGCACCTGCTGCCCGTCGACGGAGACAGTCCGTCGGCGGCGGTGGTGCGGGTGCTGCGCCCCCTGGCCGACGAGGTCGTGGTCGTCGCGGGCGGACCCGACGGGGACGTCGAGCAGCCCGCGACCCACGAGGCCGGCGGGGTGTGGAGCGCGGTCGTCCCGGCCCTCACGGACGACGACGGCACCCGGCACGTGCCCGACTACCGGGTCCGGACCCGCTACGGCGACGACGTCCAGACCGCCGACGACCCGTACCGCTTCCTGCCCTCGCTCGGCGAGGTCGACCTGCACCTGGTGGGCGAGGGCCGCCACGAGGAGTTGTGGCGGGTGCTCGGCGCGAACCGGCACGTCTACCCCAGCGCGCGCGGCGACGTCGTCGGCACCTCCTTCGCGGTGTGGGCGCCCAACGCCCGCGGCGTGCGCCTGGTCGGGGACCACAACCGCTGGACGTCGGTGCACCCGATGCGCTCCCTCGGCTCCAGCGGCGTGTGGGAGATCTTCGTGCCCGGCGTCGGCCCCGGCACCCGCTACAAGTACGAGATCTGCGGCCCGGACGGCACCTGGCGCGCCAAGGCCGACCCGCTGGCGAAGGCGACCGAGGTGCCGCCCGCGACCGCCTCCGTCGTCGTGCACAGCGACTACACCTGGGACGACCACGACTGGATGACCCGACGGGCGTCCCGGGACCAGCACGGCGGCCCGATGAGCGCCTACGAGGTGCACCTCGGCTCCTGGCGCCCCGGCCTCGGCTACCGCGAGCTCGCCGAGCAGCTCACGGAGTACGTCGTCGAGCAGGGCTTCACCCACGTCGAGCTGCTGCCCGTGGCCGAGCACCCGTTCGGCGGGTCGTGGGGCTACCAGGTCACGAGCTACTACGCGCCGACGTCGCGGTTCGGCTCCCCGGACGACTTCCGGTTCCTGGTCGACCGGCTGCACCAGGCCGGCATCGGCGTCATCCTCGACTGGGTGCCCGCGCACTTCCCGCGGGACGACTTCGCCCTGGCGCGGTTCGACGGCACCCCGCTGTACGAGCACGCCGACCCTCGACGCGGCGAGCAGCCCGACTGGGGCACCTACGTCTTCGACTTCGGCCGGCGCGAGGTGCGCAACTTCCTCGTCGCGAACGCCACCTACTGGTTCGAGGAGTTCCACGCCGACGGCCTGCGCGTCGACGCCGTCGCGTCGATGCTCTACCTCGACTACTCGCGCAACGAGGGCGAGTGGACCCCGAACGTCCACGGCGGGCGCGAGAACCTCGAGGCGATCAGCTTCATCCAGGAGGCCAACGCGACCGCCTACCGCCGCACCCCCGGCGTGCTGATGATCGCCGAGGAGTCCACGGCCTTCCCCGGGGTGACCCGGCCCACCGACTCCGGCGGTCTCGGGTTCGGCCTGAAGTGGAACATGGGCTGGATGAACGACACGCTGCAGTACGTCGCCAAGGACCCGATGTACCGCAGCCACCACCACGGCGAGCTGACGTTCTCGCTGGTCTACGCGTTCTCCGAGCAGTACGTGCTGCCCATCAGCCACGACGAGGTCGTGCACGGCAAGGGCTCGCTGCTGCGCAAGATGCCCGGCGACCGGTGGCAGCAGCTCGCCGGGGTGCGCTCCTTCCTCGCCTACCAGTGGACCCACCCGGGCAAGCAGCTGCTGTTCATGGGCAGCGAGTTCGCCCAGGAGGCCGAGTGGAACGAGGGCACCGGTCTGGACTGGTGGAGCCTGGACGACGCCGGGCACGCGGGCGTGCAGCACCTGGTGCGAGACCTGAACCGCCTCTACCGCGCGACGCCGTCGCTGTGGGAACGCGACTTCGACGGGTCCGGCTTCGAGTGGATCGAGGCCGGGGACGCCGGCCGCAACCTGCTGGCCTACGTCCGGCGGGCGGCCGACGGCTCACCGGTCGTGGTGGTCGTGAACTTCGCGGGCGTGCCCCACGAGGGCTACCGGCTCGGTCTGCCGCACGGCGGCGCCTGGACCGAGGTGCTGAACACCGACGCGGTCGAGTACGGGGGCTCCGGCGTGGTCAACGTCGGCGACGTCGTCGCCGAGGAGACCCCCTGGCACGGCCGCGCGCAGTCGGCGGCCCTGCGGGTCCCGCCGCTCGGTGCCCTGGTCCTCGCCCCGCGCTGAGCCCCGCCGGCCGGCCCGGTCGTCGGGTCCTTGTGCCGTCAGGACGACTCGAGCCGGCGGAACCCGGACCCGGTGCGGTGTCGGCGGGGCCGCGCGCGGTCGTCGGACGGGGAGCGCAGGGCGCGCAGCGCCCGTGAGCGCGACCGCGCGGGGTCCTGGCGACACCGCACCGCCCGAGCCACGTCGGCTCAGTACAGGAACATCATCATCTTCTTGCGGGCCTTGACGACCCGGGAGTCGGACGTCCCGACGACCTCGAACAGGTCGACCAGCCGCGCCCGCAGCTTCTCCTTGTCGTCCGCGTCGGCGCCGGGCATGAGCTGCAGCAGCCGGTCGAACGCGTCGTCGACCTTCCCGCCGAGCATGTCCATGTCGGCGACGGCGAGCTGGGCGTCGACGTCGGCGGGTGCGTCCGCCGCAGCGGTGCGCACCTGCTGCAGGTCGGCACCGCGGGTGCGCTGCATGAGGCGTACCTGGGCGAGACCCGCCACGGCCTGGGCGTCGGTGGGGTCCTGGGTGACCGCCCGGGAGAAGGCGGTCGCCGCGGCGTCGAGGTCGTCGCGCTCGATGGCGTCGTAGGCCTCCTGGTGCAGCGGCGGCAGCGGCTCCTCGGGCTCCTCGGCGGGCTGCTCCGGCTCGTCGGCGCCGGCACCGGGGACGCGTCCCGTCACGCCGTTCTGCTCGGCGGCGGCGAGGACCTGGTCCAGCACACCGCGGATCTGCTCCTCGGAGGCGGCGCCCGCGAACAGCGGGAGCGGCTGCCCCTGCAGCACGGCGACGACGGTGGGGACGCCCTGCGGCTGGAACGCCGCCGCGATCTGCGGGTACTCGTTGGCGTCGACGCGTCCCAGCAGGAAGCGTCCGGCGTACTCGTCGGCGAGCCGGCCCAGCGTGGTGCCGAGGTCGGCGTTCGCCTGGTCCGTGGGCATCCACAGCAGGACCACGACGGGGTACGTCGTCGAGTCCTGGACGACCTGCTGGAAGTTCGCGTCGGTCAGGTCGACGACGAACCCCCCGGCCGTCGGTGCGCCGCCCGGCTCCCCGGGGGGCGGGGACTGGGGTCGGTTCAGGGCCGACAGGTCGACGGCGCCGCGCGGGCTGAAGCTCGGCTCGGGCGTGGGAGTGCTCATGGGAACATCCTACGAAGTCTCAGCCGTCGGACCCGTCGTCGTTCGACTCCCGGTCGGTGTTGCGGTCGCCGGGGATCGAGGTCGCCGCGTCCGTGGAGACGTGGGAGTAGCCCAGCGGCCGGATCGGTTCGTCGGACCCCTGCGGCGGCACGTAGAGCGCCACCTGGTCGGTGTACTCCACGTACAGCTCGTCGGTGTTGTCCTCGTCACCGATGAGGGCCTTCTGGGTCTCGGTCAGCGGGCCGATCTCGCCGTCCTCCTCGACCGTCACCCGGATGTTGCCGTCCAGCACGCCCATGACGACGGCACCGCCGTCCGAGGTGCGCACGGCGACGACCTGGTCGTCGCGCGAGGCGAACGTCAGCCGGTACTCGCCGTCGGCCTCCTGGAACGCCTCGGCACCGCGCACGTTGCGCGCGTCCGCCTGGACCCGCTTGACCAGGTCCTGGCTCTCTCCGGGCAGCTCGAAGGCGTCCGCGTGCTCGGCGTCGTCGGGCCCCTCGGCCACGAGGTCGGCGTAGCGCGCGAGCGCGGTGCTGGGCGTCACCACGAGGGACTCGTCGTCGGGCGCCACGGCGTCCGAGCCGATCGCCTCGGGGTCGGCGAAGTTCGGCAGGGTGGTGCCCGGGATGAGCTGTACCCAGGACCAGAGCTTGTAGTTGTCGCGGGCGGAGTCCTGCTGGTATGCCACCAGACGCGGAACCTCGAGGTTCTCGGTCGGCTGGGTGATGGTGAAGCTGACCCGCGGCCACGACTCGGTCGTCGGCAGGATCATCGCCTCGAGGTCGGTCGGGATGTTCGTCACGAGCGAGTCGTCGCCCCGCTCCTCGGCGACCCGGATCTGGCTGCGCCGGACCTCGAAGGCCGGCCCCTCCACGCGGGGGCGCAGCCGCTTCGGCTGCTCGTTCTCGCTCGCCTGGTCGAGCGACGCGGCCACCTCCTCGACGACGCGCGTCTGCTGGGCCGCGGTCAGCGCGGGTCCCGTGAACGGGTCGTCGGCGACGGGCGTCGGCAGCTCGTCGGCGCAGCCGGCCAGCAGGACGACGGTGGTCGCCGCACCGGCGGCGGCCGCGGCCCGGCGTCCGGGCCGGCGGGTGAAGTCCTTCATCGCTTGTCCTCGTCAGTCGTGTCGTCGTCCGCCGCGGGCGTCGTGCCACCGGTCGTGCCGCCGAAGCCCCAGGTCTCGCGCCATGCGGAGGCCCGACGGCTCTCGGCCGACGGCGCCTCCCCGGGCTCGCTGGGAGCCTGCGGACCGGCCGGCCCGCCAGGCCCCGGCACCACGGGGGTCTGGCCGGTCAGGGCGCGCAGCGCACGCCCCATGCCCGACGGGCCGGCGGCCCGGCGCTCCTCCTCGCGGCGCCGCAGCTCGCGGCGGGTCAGCGGCCGGCCGACGGCGTCGGCCGACGTCTCCTCGGCGTCCGCCGAGCTCTCCGGACCGGCCGGAGAGGTCGGCAGCGCGGGCGCCGGTGCCGGGACCGGCGCGCCGGCGGTCGGCGCGTCGGGGGCCGGGGCGTCGGGGGCCGGGGCGGACGGGCTCGCGGTGTCCTCGGCCGGGGCGGTGTCGCGTCGCAGCCGCGACCGCCGACGGAACCGGCCGGCGACCGGGACCGGGGCCGTGCCGGTCGAGTCGTCGTCCTGCGGGTCCGGGACCGTGGCGTCGTCCTGCGCCGAGGTCGCGTCGTCGGACGAGGTGCTCACCGTCTCGGGCCAGGACCCGCCCGTACGCCACGTGGCGGCGCCCGCCGCACCGGCGGCTGCCCCGGTGGTCGGCCCGAAGGGCGACGCGGCCGAGGAGCCGGACGCGCCGGACCCGGTGCCGGGGTCGCCGACGGTGGGCGACGACGTGGCGGGCGACGTGACGGGCGATGCGGTGGCGGCGCTCCCCGCGCGGCGGGTGCGCGCCTTCTTGCGCGACCGGCGGCCGGCGAGCAGCAGCACCACGCCCACGAGGAGCAGCACGCCACCCGCGCCGACGGCGGGCCACAGCAGCGGCGTGGAGACCTCGCGGTCCCAGGTCAGCTCGAGGGTCGGTGCCTCGACGTCGGTCGCGGCCTCCTCGGCGTCGGCCTGCTCGCCCTCCTCGCCCTCGGTCTCCTCGACGGGAGCGGGACCCGTCGCCGCGGCGAGCAGGACCCACCGGCCGGGGCGGTCCGTCCAGCGCAGGGTGACCTGCTCGGCGTCCACCAGCTCGGTGTCCCACATGTCGGATCCGGCCGGGGTCGGCGGCGGCTCGGCCGCCTCCTCCCCCTCGGCGTCCTCGGAGGCCTCGGCGTCGGCGTCCTCCTCGGCGGACCCGGCGACCTGCTCGGTGCTCAAGGTGTCCCAGTCGGTGAGACCGGTGACGCGCGTGTACGGGTCGTCACCGATCCACCCGGTGACGTCGACGTCCCGGCCGACGACCACGGCGACCTGCTGCCCTGCGGGCACGGAGGCCGTGACGGTCACCTCGGAGTCGACGAGGTCGAGCACCCCCGGGTCGGTGACGACGAACGTCCCGTCCCCGGTAGGCCTGGCGGTCGCGGCGACCGTGTCGGACTCGCGCAGGACGGTCGCGGTCGCGACCCCGAACGCGATGGCGCCCAGTCCGGCGAGGACCAGGACGACACCCAGAATGCGTTGCAGCACCGAGCTTCCCTTTCGACGTGGACTCCTCAGGATAGGGATGCGTGAGGAGCCGCCCGGACACAGGAGTCGTTCCGCAGCATCGGTTCACGAACCCTTCACGAGTCGGGTACCAGCATCCTCGAGCCTCCCACGCCTGCGCACAGCACGACCACCTGGAGAGACGCGGGCGGCGCCGTCCCGCGCGTCGGAGGTGCGACGCAGCACGTCCTGGGTGTCGGCGGCCTGCCACGCCCACTATCCTGAGCGGAGCCGGGGCACCCACGACGTACGGAGGTCTTCACGTGTCCGACGAGCGCACGCTCTTCCCGATCACCATGCGCGGCTACGACCGCGCCGCGGTCGAGAGCCAGATCTCCCGTCTCGAGCAGGCCGTGGAGGAGGCGCGCCGCAACGTCGAGGCCACCGACGCGCGGGCGATGCAGCTCTCCTCCGAGCTCGCCGACGCCCACCGCCAGCTGCGCGAGAACGACAAGCCGTCCTACGCCGGCCTCGGGGCCCGTGCCGAGCGGCTGCTGCGGTCGGCGGACGAGCAGTCGGCGGAGGTCCTCCGGCAGGCGAACCAGCAGGCGTCCGACATCATGGCCCGCGCGAAGCTGTCGGCCGGGCAGGTCCGGCAGCGCGCCGAGTCCGAGGCCTCGGAGCTGCTCGCCAGCGCGCGACGCGAGGCCGAGGAGATCCGGTCCACGACCGCGGCGGAGGCCGAGGGCACGCTGCAGGGCGCCCAGCGTCGCGCCGAGGAGCTCGTCGGTTCCGCCGAGCGCGAGGCCGCGCTGATCACCAGCACCCTCGCCACCGAGGAGAGCGAGCGCCGCGCCGGTCTCGAGCGCGAGGTCGGCACGATGCGCACGACGGCGGAGCGCGAGGTGACCGAGGCCCGTGTCGAGGCCGACCGCGAGATCGCCCAGATGCGCGCCGCGGCCGCCGCCGAGTCCGCCGCCCTGCGCGAGGAGGCCGAGCGCGAGGCCAACGACCTCATGGAGCGCACCCGCAACGAGGCCGCGCGGATCGTGGCCGACGCCAAGCACCAGGCGGCCGAGTCCGCCCACGCGGTCACCTCCGAGCTCGAGGACCTGCGGGAGCAGGCCCGGGCCACGCTCGCCGACGCCGAGCTGCAGGCCGCGCAGACCCGGGAGCGCGTCGAGACCGACGCCGCCCAGCGGCACGAGGCGGCACGAGCCGAGACCGAGCGCGTGGTGCGCGAGGCGGAGGAGCACGCCGCCGAGGCCGAGAAGCGGGTCGCCGCGGCCCTGCAGCAGGCCGACCGCGTCCGCTCCGAGTCCGACGCCTACGTCAAGGAGCTCGTCGCCGACGCCCGGCGGACCGCGGACTCCATCGTCTCCGAGGCGCGGACCTTCGCCGAGCAGACGGTCTCCGACGCCCAGGCCGAGGCCGACCAGAGCCGCACGTCCGCGGAGCGCCAGCTCGAGGACCTCACCCGCCGTCACGACTCGATCAACTCCTACCTGGAGGAGCTGCGGGGGCTGCTCGGCAGCGAGAAGGTCGCCGACATCGCGGAGGACGCACCGGTCGACACCGGCGCACCGGTCGACACGGGCGACGACGCCGAGGCCGTGACCCCGGCCGCGGCCTCCGCCACGTCCTCGGCCCCGGCCCCGGCCGAGTCGCCCGCCGGCGACGCCGTCGAGGACGAGGACGCGGAGGCCGACCGGGCCGCGCTGGACCAGACACCGGCGCAGGCCGCTCGTGCCGCCTCGACCCAGTCCGCCGCGGCGGACGACTCGGCGTCGGCCGACTCGGGCAGCACCGCCTCCCCGCCCGCGCCCAGCGACTCGCCCACGGCGGAGAGCTCGACGACGTCGCGGGCCTGACCGACCCCGGGAACGTGCCGAGGGGGACCGCCGCGGCGGTCCCCCTCGGCACGTCCGGGTCAGAGCTGCTCGACGACCCGCTCGTGCAGCTCGGTGAGCGCCTGCGCCACGGCCGCGGGCTCCTCGAGGGTGCTGAGGTGGGCGGCGTTCGCCACGACGTGCAGCGTCGCGTCCGACGCGGCGTCGACCATGTGCTTGGCCTCGTCGATCGGGGTGATGGTGTCCTCCGCCCCGACCACGACGGCCACGGGGCCGGTGAACCGGTGCAGCACGTCGGTGCGGTCGGGTCGTGCCGCCATCGCGCGCTGGGCCCACGCCACGGCGGACGGGGACTGCGACCGGATCCAGTGGTCGACCGTCGGGTAGAGGCTGCGGCGCTCCATCTTGCTCGTCGGACCGAGCAGCTTGTCCGGCATCCCCATCACCGCGTCGAGGGTCTGCGTGTCCTCGACGGCGCGCGCGGTCGCCAGCCGTCCGGCCCGCGCCTCCTCGGTGTCCGCCGTCGACTTGGTGTCCACCAGGCCGAGGCCGTGGACGACCTCGGGGTGGCGCTCGGCGAGCGTCAGGGCGACGTAGCCGCCCATCGACAGACCGACGACCGCGCCGTTGCCCTCCCCGGCGTGACGCAGCGCGGCGTGCACGGCGTCGGCGGCGGCCTCCAGGGTCGGCGGGGTGTGACCGAGGTCGCTGTGGCCGAAGCCGGGCAGGTCGACGGCGACGACCCGCAGCCCGGGGGGCAGCTCGGCGACCACGGGGCTCCACATCCGGTGGTCGAGCGGGAAGCCGTGGAGCAGGACCAGAGGGACGCCCGCCCCGTCGTGCAGGACGTGCGTCGCCAGGGGGGTGGGCGTCATGGTCGTCATCCTCTCGTGGGGGCGGAGGGGAGGTCCGAGGCGTGCTCGACCTCTCCGGCGTAACGGGTCGGCAGGGGGGCGTGGCCGGGCAGGACGTGCTGGACGATCTCGTCGAGGACGCGGCGCACCGCGGGCTCGCCCACCCACAGGTGCTTGGCGCCGTCGACACCGATGACCTCGGCCTGGGGCACGCGGGCGAACCGGGCACGGGCCTCGTCGGGACGCAGGTAGTCGTCGTGCTCGGGGACCAGGACGACGAGCGGCTTGCCGAACTCCGCCCAGCGGTCGAGGTCGGCGTCCGTCGCGCGGTGCAGCGGCGGGGAGAGCAGGATCGCGCCCTCGATGCTCGGGTCGGCGCCGTGCTTGAGGACGAGCTCGGTCCCGAAGCTCCAGCCGACCAGCCACGGGCGCGGCAGCTCGCGGAACTCGGCGAGCTCGAGCGCCGCCGCGACGTCGTACTGCTCGGCCCCCCCGCCGTCGAACGAGCCCTCGGAGGTCCCCCGCGACGACGAGGTGCCCCTCGTGTTGAAGCGCAGGACCGCCAGGTCGGCCAGCTCCGGGAGCCGCCATGCCGCCTTGCGGTAGACGTGCGAGTCCATGTAGCCGCCGTGGGTGGGCAGCGGGTGGAACGTCAGCAGCGTGGCCACCGGGTCGCGGTCGGCCGGCAGGGCGAGCTCGCCGACGAGCGTCAGCCCGTCCGCGGTGTGCAGGTCGACGTCCTCCCGCCGCGCGGGCAGGACGGTCATCGAGCGGATCTGGTGGCCGGTGGCGGTGTCCTCGTTCATCACCTCCCAGCCTAGTTCGCGCCGGATCTCCTGCGCGTCCAGGGAGCGTGTCGTGCGACGTCAGAGCAGACGTTCGCGACGCTGCCAGCAGGAGGAGTGCCAGTGCCGACGGTCGGCGAGGCCCGCCGCCTCACCGCCCCAGGCGTCCCGCTGCCACGCGACCACGTGCGCCGTCCCCGGCGGGATCTGCTGCCGGCAGGCCGGGCACACGTACGGCTTGTCGCCGCCGCGCACCCGCCGCACCGTCCACTCGCCGTCCGCGGCGGTCTCGTGCCGGACGCCGCCCAGCGCGCGGTCCATGTCGAGGGGCTGGTGCTGCGCGCCCCAGGGACGCTTGCGGGAGGGACGACGGGACGGCATGAGTCCATTGTGGCCTGCCGGGCCCGGCAGGAACCACCGGCCGAGCCCGACCGTTAGAGTGGTCCGGGTCCGTCGACCGGACGAACCACCCCGCGACCGAAGGACTATCCGTGAAGCTCCGTACTCCCGCCGCCCTCGGCGTCGCGCTGGCCGCCGCCCTCGTGCTGAGCGGTTGCAGCGACGACGGCGACGCTCCCGACGGCGCGGAACCGTCGGCGTCCGCCTCCGCCGACTCCTCGGCCTCCGCCACCGCACCGGCGCAGGCCGACCCGACCGACGAGGACATCGCCGCCCTGGAGGCCGTCGAGGTCTCCGGAGAGCCCGGGTCCGAGCCGGAGCTGTCCTTCGAGGAGATCGAGGTCTCCGTGCCGACGCACCGGGTCGTGGACGAGGGCGACGGCGACGAGCTCGTCGAGGGCATGAAGGTCCGCATGCAGTACGTGACCTACGACGCCGCCGGCCAGCGGGTGAGCTCGACCTGGGAGGTCGACTCCCCGCAGAGCTTCGTGCTCGGCGACCCCCAGTTCGACCTGCTGACCGAGCCCCTCGTGGGCCAGTCCGTCGGCACCCGCGTGCTGCTGGCGAACCCGATCGTGGACCAGGAGAACAACCCGACCACGGCCGTGAACCTCATCGAGGTCGTCGAGGCGTACGAGATCCCCGACCGCGCCGAGGGCGAGACGGTCGAGCCCGCCGAGGGCCTGCCGACCGTGACGCTGGGCGAGGACGGCGCGCCGTCGATCGAGATCCCCGGCGGCTACGAGGGGCCCGAGCAGCTGGTCTCCCAGACGCTGATCCGCGGCGACGGCGCCGAGGTGTCGGCCGACCAGACGGTGACCGCGCACTACACGGGCTGGACGCTGGACGGCGAGGTCTTCGACTCGTCCTGGGAGCGCGGCGAGCCCGCCTCGTTCTCCCTGCAGCAGGTGATCCCGGGCTGGACCGACGGCCTGTCGGGCCAGACGGTCGGCAGCCAGGTGCTGCTGGTCATCCCGGCCGAGCAGGCCTACGGCGCCGAGGCCGTCGAGGGCAACGAGCTCGCCGGCGAGGACCTGATCTTCGTCGTCGACATCCTCGACGTGGAGTGACCCGGTCCACCCACCGCTGATCGCGCGCGCCGGCGGGCCACCTCTGGGGGGGTGGCCCGCCGTCGTCGTAGTGTCGTGCCCATGAGCGACGAGCAGCGTGAGGTCCTGACCTGGTCCGACTTCGCCGCGGGGGTGCGACGGCTCGCCGAGCAGGTCGTGGCCGACGGGTTCCGCCCCGACGTGGTGGTCGCCGTGGCGCGTGGCGGCCTGGTGCCCGGCGGTGCCGTGGCCTACGCCCTGGGCACCAAGGGCGTCGGCACGATGAACGTGGAGTTCTACACCGACATCGGCCGCACCCTGCGCGACCCACGCGTCCTGCCGCCGCTGATGGACACCGCCGAGCTGCCCGGGTCGCGCGTCCTCGTGGTCGACGACGTCGCGGACTCGGGCCGCACGCTCGAGCTGGTGATGCGGATGCTCGCCGAGCAGGGGGCCGACGCCCGGGCCGCCGTGCTGTACACCAAGCCGCGCTCCGTCTACCGGCCGGAGTACTCGTGGCGCGAGACGGACCGGTGGATCACGTTCCCGTGGTCCGCCGACCCGCCCGTCCCGGGGGCCGTCGACTCCCCCGCCTGACCCGGGGCCGGCTCAGCGCACCCAGGGCGAGTCGACGTCGAACGCCTGAGCGACCGAGGACATCTCGGCGTCGGTCAGACCCTGGGCGCGCCCGCCGGCGACGAGGTCCATGTACTCGTAGCGCGCCCCGGTCTCGGCGTACTCCACGCGGTCGACGGCGCGGGTCACGGACAGGTCGGACCGCGCCATCACCCCGTGCTTGGACCAGAGCACGATCTCGAAGTCCCGCAGACCCTCGACGTTCGCGGCCATGAGCTGCTCGGACCCGGGGACCATGAACTCCAGGACGCCGACACCGGCCGAGAGCGCCACGATCGACTCCGGCTCCCAGCGCAGGATCCGGGCGTTCATCGCGGCCGTGTCGCCGTAGGCGGGGACGTGCGACAGGTAGGTCAGGTGGATCGGCTGGGCGTGGACGACGGCCTGGAAGTCGACACCGCGTCGGGCGACCTGGTCCTGGTGGACCGCCAGGTGCGAGTTGAACTCGCTGGTGAGCTGGGCGAACAGCCGGCGCGGCGACGTGTGCAGGGTCGCCTCGCGCCCGCCGGGGTGCACCACGACCGCGCCGACGGCGGCCTCCGGGTCCTCGTGGATCTGGCGCAACCGTCGCCCGGAGCCCGTCACGAGCAGGGTCCGGCCGGCCAGGGCCGGGGCCTCGAGCGGCAGCGTGATCTGCTCGGTGCGAGGGAAACGCCGCGAGACGTCGACCTCCCACCCGAGGCACACGGAGATGTTGCCGGCCCCGGCCTCGGAGGCGTCGATCTCGCAGATGCGGGCGCCGCCGGATCCCATGGAGGACAGGATCTCGTCGAGCTCGGGTCGGGCACGGTCGTCGTCGGACATCAGTGTTCCTCGCTCTCGCTCCGCGGCCCGGTCGGAACACCGGACCGATGAATGAATCGTTTCAACCTGCCGGCGGGCCTGTCAACAGCACACGAGCTTTCGTGACGCACACCACGCCTGCGTCACCTGGTCGCCCCGGAAACGGACCGGCGGACGACGACGGGCCGCGCCTCCCTGCGGAGGAGCGGCCCGTCGCCCGGAGACAGGGGGTCGATCACATGATCGTGATCCGGCCCTCACCGCCCCGCGGGTAGTCGGCCTGGCTGACGACCCCGCCGAGACCGTCGACGAGGAAGTTCTCCAGGGACTGCTGGTCGGAGACACCGATCGTGGTGTTCTCGAGCGTCG
Organism: Isoptericola haloaureus; assembly: GCF_036689775.1. NCBI lineage: Bacteria > Bacillati > Actinomycetota > Actinomycetes > Micrococcales > Promicromonosporaceae > Isoptericola > Isoptericola haloaureus. The sequence goes on from NZ_JBAGLP010000107.1 coordinate 99,218, forward strand.
GGTAGGCGTCCCCGCCGTTGAGCGAGAAGTTCAGCCCGGCGACGTCCACCGTGCCGTCGACCGACACGCCGTCCTCGACGAGGACGGTGCCGTCGTCCAGGACGACCGAGCGGACCCGCTCGCCCGGTGCGAACTGCTCACCGGTGCTCTGGTCCGCGTCGCGGGCCGGGTACGAGGTGTCGACGGTGTAGCTGAAGCCCGCAGCCTGGACGAAGGCGCCGTCCCCGGACTCGGGGAGCCGGAACGCTCCCTCCTCCAGGATCTGGCGGAACGTCTCGACGGGCACGTCCTCGGCGATGGCCACGAAGTTGCCGAAGGGCTGCAGGCGGAACGTGTCGGCGACCGAGACGGGCCCGGCCTCCTGGTCGATCTCGCCACGGATGCCGCCGCCGTTCTGGATGGCGACCTGCGGGGTGTCCAGACCGAAGTCGGCCGCCGCCTCCTGCGCCGTCCACAGGTGGGCGTCGGCGATCAGGTTGCCGCAGTTCGCCTCCACGCCGCGCACCTCGCTCCGCTCGCAGTCGAGGACGACCTCGCTCGTGGCGACGATCTCCTCGGCCAGGGCGGCCTCGAAGTCGGCGACCGGCTGCTCGATGGTGCGCTCGGCCTTGCGGTTCGTGCCCACGGCCTCGGCACCGGTGTCGGTGACGACCTTGATGCCCGAGTCGTCGGCGATGTCGACGACGACACCGTCGGCGTCGAAGGTCACCGCGAGCTGACCCACGTACCGGTAGTTGCCGGGCGTGGTCACCACGGGCACCTCGACGCCGTCCGCGTCGGTGGCGATCTGGGGGTACTCGCCGTAGACGTCGTCCGCGTCGCCCGGGAACAGCTGGGTCGAGCCGTCGGCGAGGATCTCGTCACCGCCGCCGCCCACGACCACGTCGACGTCCGTCAGCGAACCGACGAGCTCGATCTCGCTGCTCAGCCCCTGCAGGTGCGAGACGAGGACGATCTTGTCGATGCCCTGCTCGGTGAGCAGGTCGACCTGCTCCTGCGCGATGCCGGCCAGGTCGGTGAGGACCTCGACGTCACCCGGGGACGAGATGGTCGGCAGCGACGGCGTCGTCAGCCCGACCACGCCGATCTCCTGGCCGCGCTCCCGGACGACGGTGCTGGGGACGAGCTGCTCCAGCCCGTCCAGGGACTCCTCGGCGGAGTAGTCCAGGTTGGCCGAGACGAAGGGGGTGCGCTTCACGTCCTCCACGAGCTCGCCGAACACCGCGGGGCCGAAGTCGAACTCGTGGTTGCCCACGCCGAGGGCGTCGTAGCGGACCAGGTTCTGCGCGAGGGCGTCGTAGAACGGGGCACCCTCCTGCTGCGAGGCCTGGAACGTCGTGCCCGCCAGGAAGTTGTCCCCCGAGTTCAGGGTCACGACGCCGCGCTTGGTCGGCTTGCCGCGGTCGCCGTCGACGTAGGCGGCCCGGCGCAGCGCGTCGACCTTGCCGACGAACCGGGCGATGCCGCCGTACTCGGCGTCGTCCGTGCCGTCCGCGTCGGTGTCCACCGCCGTCGGCAGCAGGCTGGACTCGCCGTCGTTGTTGTGCAGGATCGTCAGAGTGAAGTCGCCGTTGCCGGGGCCGTGGCGCTGGTCGCCGTCGCCGGCGGCGGCCGGCGACGCGAGCCCGGCCGTGAGGGCGACGACGCCGAGGGCCGCGGTGGCGGGGAGCAGGCGGCTGCGGGGTGTGGACACGTTTCTCCTTCGGAGCCAGTGGTTCGACCCTCGCCATTTAGGCACAGGATCCGGGGAGTGTCCAGGCTCACAGGCGTGTGGTCGCAAAGAGTTCTCCGGCGGTTCAGCCGTTCGTGCGGACCCGCGCGCGTCCCCGCACGACCAAGGCCCGGGACCGTAGCGGTGCTGCGGTCCCGGGCCCCTGGTTCAGCCGGTCGGGGCCGACGGGCCCCGGAGCTCGGTCAGAAGTCCCAGTCGTCGTCCTCGGTCTCGACCGCCTTGCCGATGACGTACGAGGAGCCGGAGCCCGAGAAGAAGTCGTGGTTCTCGTCCGCGTTCGGGCTCAGCGCCGCGAGGATCGCCGGGTTGACGTCGGTCTCGTCCTTCGGGAAGAGGCCCTCGTACCCGAGGTTCATCAGCGCCTTGTTGGCGTTGTAGCGCAGGAACTTCTTGACGTCCTCGGTGAGCCCCAGCTCGCCGTACAGCGACTCGGTGTACTCGACCTCGTTCTCGTAGAGCTCGAAGAGCAGGTCGAAGGTGTAGGCCTTCATCTCGTCCTGCTCGGCCTGCGTGAGCTTGGCCAGTCCCTTCTGGAACTTGTACCCGATGTAGTACCCGTGCACCGCCTCGTCGCGGATGATGAGGCGGATAAGGTCGGCGGTGTTCGTCAGCTTGGCCCGGCTGGACCAGTACATCGGGGCGTAGAAGCCGGAGTAGAACAGGAACGACTCGAGCATCGTCGAGGCGACCTTGCGCTTGAGCGGGTCGTCGCCGCGGTAGTACTCGAGGACGATCTCCGCCTTGCGCTGCAGGTGCGGGTTCTCCTCCGACCACGCGAACGCGTCGTCGATCTCCTTGGTGGAGATCAGCGTGGAGAAGATCGACGAGTAGCTCTTGGCGTGCACCGACTCCATGAACGCGATGTTGGTGTACACCGCCTCCTCGTGCGGGGTCAGCGCGTCCGGGATGAGCGAGACGGCCCCGACGGTGCCCTGGATGGTGTCCAGGAGCGTCAGACCGGTGAACACCCGCGTCGTCATGAGCTTCTCGGCCTCGGACAGGGTGTTCCACGACTGGATGTCGTTGGACACCGGCACCTTCTCGGGCAGCCAGAAGTTGCCGACCAGGCGGTCCCAGACCTCGAGGTCCTTCTCGTCCTGCAGGCGGTTCCAGTTGATCGCGGTGACGCGGTCGATGAGCTTGAGCTGTCCGGTCGGTGCCATGGCGGTGTCCTTCGTCGTGCGCGGCGGGTCGGAGGCGGGTCGGAGTCCAGGTCAGCGAGGCGTCACAGCATGCAGCTGACGCACCCCTCGACCTCGGTGCCCTCGAGCGCCAGCTGGCGCAGGCGGATGTAGTACAGCGTCTTGATGCCCTTGCGCCAGGCGTAGATCTGCGCCTTGTTGACGTCGCGGGTCGTCACGGTGTCCGGGAAGAACAGCGTCAGGCTCAGCCCCTGGTCGACGTGCTGCGTCGCCGCGGCGTAGGTGTCGACGATCTTCTCGTACCCGATCTCGTACGCGTCCTGGTAGTACTCCAGGTTGTCGTTCGTCATGTACGGCGCCGGGTAGTAGGCGCGGCCGAGCTTGCCTTCCTTGCGGATCTCGATCTTCGCCGCCACCGGGTGGATCGACGAGGTCGAGTAGTTGATGTAGCTGATCGAGCCGGTCGGCGGCACGGCCTGGAGGTTCTGGTTGTAGATGCCGTGCTCCATGACCGACGCCTTGAGCGCCCGCCAGTCGTCCTGGGTCGGGACGTGCACGCCGGCGTCGGCGAACAGGCGCTCCACCCGCTCCGTGGCCGGGGTCCACGCGGCCTCGGTGTACTTGTCGAAGTACTCCCCCGAGGCGTACGTGGAGTCCTCGAAGCCGCCGAAGGCGCGGCCGCGCTCGATGGCGAGCCGGTTCGACGCCGCGATCGCGTGGTAGGCGACCGTGTAGAAGTAGATGTTCGTGAAGTCGACGCCCTCGGCCGAGCCGTAGTGGATCCGCTCGCGCGCGAGGTAGCCGTGCAGGTTCATCTGGCCCAGCCCGATGGCGTGGCCCAGCTCGTTCGCCTTCTTCACCGACGGCACCGACTCGATGCTCGTCTGGTCCGACACGGCGGTGAGCGCACGGATGGCGGTGTCGATGGTCTTGCCGAGGTCCGGCGAGTCCATCGTCTTGGCGATGTTCAGCGACCCCAGGTTGCAGGAGATGTCCCGGCCGATCTCGTCGTAGGACAGGTCCTCGTGGAAGGTCGAGGCGGTGGAGACCTGCAGGATCTCCGAGCACAGGTTGGAGTGCGTGATCCGTCCGGCGATCGGGTTGGCCCGGTTCACCGTGTCCTCGAACATCACGTACGGGTAGCCGGACTCGAACTGCAGCTCCGCGATCGTCTGGAAGAAGTCGCGCGCCTTGATCGTCGTCTTCGTGATCCGCTCGTCGGCGACCAGCTCGTCGTACTTCTCGGAGATCGAGACGTCCGCGAAGGGCCTGCCGTACACGCGCTCGACGTCGTACGGGCTGAACAGGTGCATGTCCTCGTTGCGCTTGGCCAGCTCGAACGTGACGTCCGGGATGACGACGCCGAGAGAGAGGGTCTTGATGCGGATCTTCTCGTCGGCGTTCTCGCGCTTGGTGTCGAGGAACCGCATGATGTCGGGGTGGTGGGCGTGCAGGTACACCGCGCCGGCACCCTGGCGCGCCCCGAGCTGGTTGGCGTACGAGAACGAGTCCTCGAGCAGCTTCATCACGGGGATGACGCCGGAGGACTGGTTCTGGATGTGCTTGATCGGCGCGCCGTGCTCGCGCACGTTGCTCAGCAGCAGCGCGACGCCGCCGCCGCGCTTGGAGAGCTGCAGCGCCGAGTTGATGCTGCGCGCGATGGACTCCATGTTGTCCTCGATGCGCAGCAGGAAGCAGGAGACGGGCTCGCCGCGCTGGGCCTTGCCGACGTTGAGGAACGTGGGCGTGGCCGGCTGGAACCGACCGGAGATGATCTCGTCGAGGATGTCGCGCGCACGCTGCTCGTCACCGTCGGCCAGACCGAGGGACACCATCGAGACACGGTCCTCGAAGCGCTCCAGGTACTTCTTGCCGTCGAACGTCTTCAGCGTGTACGAGGTGTAGTACTTGAAGGCACCGAGGAACGACTCGAACCGGAACCCCGCAGCGTAAGCGCGCTGGAACAGCTCCTTGACGAAGGCGCGCGAGTACTTGTCGAGGACGACCGGGTCGTAGTACTTGTTCTCGATCAGGTGGTCGAGCTTGGCGTCGAGGGTGTCGAACTCGATGGTGTTGGGCAGCACGTGCTGCCGGAAGTACGCCGAGGCGGCCTCGCGGTCCTTGTCGAACTGGATCTCGCCGTCGGGCCCGTACAGGTTCAGCATCGCGTTGAGCGCGTGGTAGTCCATGTCGCTCTGCTGCAGAGAGGCGCCCGCGGTGGACTGCGGGGCCTCGGCGGTCGTGGCGCTCACGCCGAGATCAGTGACTGTCGTTGCCAAAATCGTCCCAATCCGTCACGGACGCGCTGGGCGTCCTCGGTCGTGCCGAGCAGCTCGAAGGCGTACAGGTACGGGACCTGGCACTTCGCCGCGATGATGTCACCGGCGATGCAGTACGCAGCGCCGAAGTTGGTGTTGCCCGCCGCGATGACGCCGCGGATCAACGACCGGTTGCCCTCGTCCCCGAGGAACTTCCGCACCTGGCGGGGCACCGCACCGCCCTCGTTGCCCCCGCCGTAGGTGGGGACCAGGAGGACGTAGGGCTCGTCGACGGTGAGGAAGCCGTCGGCCGGCCGCAACGGGATGCGGTGCACCGGCATGCCGCGCTCCTCGAGCCCGAGGCGCTGGACGAAGCGGTGCGTGTTCTCCGAGACGCTGGAGAAGTACACGAGCGAGCTCATGCCGCCCTCCCCCCGTCGGGACGTCCTGGAGTGGTGCCGGCCCGGTCGCGTCAGCCGAGTGCGCGACCGGGCCGGAGCTCGGGTCAGGCCGAGACGGCCTGCTGCGCCGCGACGGCGCTGATCTGGTCGGGACGGAAGCCCGACCAGTGGGTGTCGCCCGCGACGACGACGGGAGCCTGGAGGTAGCCGAGCTCACGGACCATCTCGAGCGCCTGCGCGTCCTCGGTGATGTCCACGACGGAGTACTCGACGCCCTTGCGGTCCAGGGCCCGGTAGGTCGCGTCGCACTGGACGCAGGACGGCTTGCTGTAGACCGTGACGCTCATCTCGCACTCCCCTGTTCTGCGCCGCCCCCCGGCGGCCGGTCGATGTCCCGTGAAAACCTTCGCCTCGACGTCCGATCCGGGACGGTCGTGGCCGGCTCCGAGACCTCCGCAGAGGGCCCTCACCAGGAACGACACCGGTGGAACTACGTCGATGTGATTCACTGCGGAGCCTTCGGCCCCGACGTGCTCTCAACACTACACCTAGTGTTCGCCGCGCACCCGCCCACGACATGTTGTGTTTGTCATCGGTGTGATTTCACCCGTGTAGTTCCCGGGGAACCCCGTGGACGACGCGCCGCGAGCCTGTGGACCCAGCATCCCAGGACCCTCCGACACGACCCGTCCGACGGGGCGCGGCGGGCCACGGTCGGCCACGTCAGGACGGGTGCCGCGCCCGCTGGGCGACCCCTCCACACCGGTGGACGACGACGGTCCACAGCCTGTGCACGGGGGCGCCCGGGCGTGGGGCTCAGATCTTCCTCACACGACGCCGCGCCCGGCGTGTCGTCCGCACCGGGCGCGTCGTCGACCCCGGCAGCGCCGGCCCCGGGTCACACCGGCCGGCCGCCCCGGCAGACGTGCTGCACCGTCAGGTCCCGGTCGGTGACCACGACGTCGGCCCGCCGGCCGGCCACCAGTCCCCCGACGTCGGTCATCCCGAGCACGCCGGCGGGCACCCACGAGGCGCAGCGGACGGCGGGGACCAGGGGGACGCCGGCCAGGACCGTGCGGCGCACGACGTCGAGGAGGTGGGCGGTGCTGCCCGCGATGGCCCCTCCCTCGGGCTCCTCCGGGTCGGCCAGCCGCGCGACGCCGTCACGCACGACCACGGACTGCGGGCCGAGGTCGTAGTCGCCGTCGGCCATCCCGGCGGCGGCCATGGCGTCGGTCACGAGCGCGACCTGGTCCACCCCCACCGTCTGCATCACCGTGCGCACGGTGGCGGGGTCGAGGTGGACACCGTCGCCGACGAGCTCGACGACGAGGTCACCGCGCGAGGCCGCGGCCAGGCAGGCCGCCACCGGGCCCGGGTCGCGGTGGTGCAGGGGGCGCATCCCGTTGAACAGGTGCGTGGCCGTCATCCGACCGGTGGCACCCTCGCCCCGGCCCAGGTCCTCGGCGACCTGCCGCAGGAGGGCCTCGGCGTCCTCGGCCGAGGCGTCGGTGTGTCCGAGCGACGGGATCACCCCGGACCGCACCAGCGCGGCGGCGGCGCCCCCGGGACCGGTGACACCGTCGACCTCGGGCGCGACGGTCATGGTGCGCAGGTGCCCGCGTGCGGCCTCGGCGAGCTCGCGCGCGAGGGTCACGTCGCCCGCCACGAGCCAGTGCGGGTCCTGGGCCCCGCACCGCGCGGCCGACAGGAACGGACCCTCGGCGTGGATCCCGGCGACCTCGCCCCGGTCCGCGACCTCGGCCAGCAGGCGGGTCCTGTCCAGCAACGTCTCGCGGTCGGCGGTCACGAGGGAGGCCAGCAAGGTGGTCGTACCGTGCCGGCGGTGCTCCAGCACCGCGGTCATCACGTCGTCGACGGACGTGGCGTCCGGGAAGCTCGCTCCCCCGCCGCCGTGGTTGTGCAGGTCGACCAGGCCGGGCAGCACGTAGGCCCCCGGTGTCGGCTCGTCGGCGCGCGCCACCTCGTCACCGACACCGGCGGCGGCGGCCTCCTCGAGGGGGCCGACCCACACGATGCGGTCGTCCGCCACGACGACGGCGCCGTCGTGGATCAGCCGGTCCGGTGTGACGACGTCGCCCCGCAGGGCGAAGACCGACGGCGGTCGCGGGCTGTCCTGGGCATCGGCGGGATCGGTGACCATGACACCATCCTGCCGCACGGGCACCGGTTTAGGTAACTCGCCTCACAAACCTAGAAGAGGCGTGAGTCGGCGTCGTCGACACCGCGCATGGCGTCGTAGTCCAGGACGAGGCAGTCGATCCCGCGGTCCCCGGCGAGCACCCGGGCCTGCGGCTTGATCTCCTGCGCCGCGAAGACCCCGCGGACCGGCGACAGCAACGGGTCGCGGTTCAGCAGCTCCAGGTAGCGCGTGAGCTGCTCGACGCCGTCGATCTCGCCGCGCCGCTTGATCTCGACCGCGACGGTGCCGCCGTCGGCGTCGCGGGCCAGGATGTCCACGGGACCGATCGCCGTCATGTACTCACGCCGCACCAGCGAGTGGCCGGTCCCCAGGAGCTCGATCTGGGCGGCCAGCAGCTCCTGCAGGTGCGCCTCGACGCCGTCCTTGACCAGGCCCGGGTCCACGCCCAGGTCGTGCTCGGAGTCATGCACGATCTCGTGCAGGTCGATCTCGAGCCGGTCGTCGGACTTCTGGTGCTGGACCGTCCAGACCTCGGTCACGCCGCGGGCGACGGCGTCGTCGTCCGGAGCGGCCGTCACCGTGGAGCACGGCGGGCTCATCCAGTTCAGGGGCTTGTAGGAGCCGCCGTCCGAGTGCAGCAGGACGCTGCCGTCGGCCTTGACCACCAGCAGTCGGGTGGCCAGGGGCAGGTGGGCGGTCAGCCGGCCCGTGTATCGGGCCGAGCAGCGGGCGACGACGAGTCTCACGCTCTCCTCTTCGGGACTCGGTCAGACGACGAGGTCGCGTCGTCCGGGCGGGGCGGACTCCAGCCAGGAGGCGAGTCCGGCGTAGGCGTCCGCAGACATCGTCAGCTCGAAGTCGGTGCCGTCGTAGCGACACCGCACCAGGTACTGGTCGGCCTGGCCGGCCAGGTCGAGCGGAGCCCGGCCGGTCACCTCGAGGCGGTCACGCCGCCAGCTGCGCGCCGGTCGCGGTGCCAGCGACCAGCAGCGCCACCAGTCGATCCGGCCGACGCCGTAGTGGGCGATGCCCGCCGACCAGGGGGCCTGCGGGCTGCCGCCGGGGCGGGCACCGCACTGGAACGAGCCGACGCGGTGCGACAGCGTCCGCAGCCGGGAGGTCCCGACGACGAGCACGAGGGCGAGGACGAGCGCGACGGCGAGGACCGTCCAGAGCACGTACCCCACCGTCGTCGCCTCCTCAGGCCAGCGTCGACTCGCGTCCGGAGACCTCGGTGATCGAGTCGACGACGATCGTCACGACGTCGTCGTCCACCGAGAGGAACCCACCGTCGACCTGGACCTCGACGGCGACCTCTCGAGGCGCGGTCGAGACCTTGATCGTGCCCGGCCGCAGCACCGCGAGCAGCGGGGTGTGGCCGGCGAGGATGCCGATCTGACCGTCGGCGGACGGGGCGCTGACCTCGCGGGCCGCTCCGGACCAGACCTTGCGGTCGGCCGCGACCAGGTCGACGTTCAGCTCTGCCATGTCGGGCTCCAGGGTTCTTCAGTCGAGGGTGGTACGACGTCGCCCTGCCGCACCGCGCGGTAGCGGCAGGGCGACGTCGTGGGGATGCGCGACGTGGCCGTCAGGCCCCGTACTCCTTCTGGATCCTCGCCCAGTTGCGCTCGAGGTCCTCGAGACCACCGATGTTGTAGAAGGCCTGCTCGGCCACGTGGTCGTACTCGCCCTCGGTGATCTTCTTGAAGGCCTCGACGGTCTCGCTCAGCGGGACCGTGGAGCCCTCGACACCGGTGAACTTCTTCGCCATGTACGTGTTCTGCGAGAGGAACTGCTGGATGCGGCGCGCACGCGCCACCAGCGTCTTGTCCTCCTCGGAGAGCTCGTCCACACCGAGGATGGCGATGATGTCCTGCAGCTCCTTGTTGCGCTGCAGGATCTGCTTGACCGCCGTCGCGACGTCGTAGTGCTCCTGGCCCACGTAGCGCGGGTCGAGGATGCGCGAGGTCGAGGTCAGCGGGTCGATCGCCGGGTACAGACCCTGCGAGGCGATCTCACGGGAGAGCTCCGTGGTCGCGTCGAGGTGGGCGAACGTCGTCGCCGGCGCCGGGTCGGTGTAGTCGTCCGCCGGCACGTAGATCGCCTGCAGCGAGGTGATCGAGTGACCGCGCGTCGAGGTGATGCGCTCCTGGAGCAGACCCATCTCGTCGGCCAGGTTCGGCTGGTAGCCCACGGCGGACGGCATGCGGCCGAGCAGCGTGGAGACCTCGGAACCCGCCTGCGTGAAGCGGAAGATGTTGTCGATGAACAGCAGCACGTCCTGCTTCTTGACGTCGCGGAAGTACTCCGCCATCGTCAGCGCGGACAGGGCGACGCGCAGACGCGTGCCCGGCGGCTCGTCCATCTGGCCGAAGACCAGGGCGGTCTTGTCGAAGACGCCGGCCTCGTCCATCTCGTGGATGAGGTCGTTGCCCTCACGGGTGCGCTCGCCGACACCGGCGAACACGGAGACACCGCCGTGGTCCTGGGCCACGCGCTGGATCATCTCCTGGATGAGGACCGTCTTGCCGACGCCCGCACCACCGAAGAGACCGATCTTCCCACCCTGCACGTACGGGGTGAGCAGGTCGATCGACTTGATGCCCGTCTCGAACATCTGCGTCTTCGACTCGAGCTGGTCGAACGCCGGCGGCTTGCGGTGGATCGGCCAGCGCTCGGTGACCTCGAGCGTCTCGCCCTCGGCCAGGTTCAGCGCCTCACCGGTGACGTTGAAGACCTTGCCCTTGGTGACGTCGCCGACGGGCACCGAGATCGGCGCGCCGGTGTCGGAGACGACGGCGCCACGGACCAGGCCGTCGGTCGGCTTCAGGGCGATGGCCCGGACCAGCGAGTCGCCCAGGTGCTGGGCCGTCTCGAGGGTCAGGGTGAAGGAGTTCTCGTCCTCGCCCTGGCCCGACAGGTCGATGTCGACCGTCAGGGCGTTGTAGATGTCGGGGATCGAGTCCTCGGGGAACTCGATGTCGACGACAGGGCCGATCACGCGCGCGACACGGCCGGTCCCCGGCTCGGTCGCGGCGGCGCCGTGCGCTGCTTCCGCGGTGGTGGCGGTCATTGCTTGCCTCGCTTCGAAAGGTTCGGGTGTGAGTTCGTCGATCGACGGCGTCGGACGGCGGGTGTCACGACGCCGCGAGGGCGTCAGCACCCGAGACGATCTCGCTGATCTCCTGGGTGATGTCCGCCTGGCGGGCCTGGTTCGCCAGGCGCGTGTAGGTACGGATCAGGTCCTCGGCGTTGTCGGTCGCCGTGTGCATCGCACGCTGGCGCGAGGCCAGCTCGGAGGCCGCGGCCTCCAGCATGAAGCTGAAGATGCGGCTGCGCACGTACCGCGGCAGCAGGGCGTCGAGCACGCCCTCGGGCGACGGCTCGAAGTCGTACAGCGGCAGGGCGTCGTTCTCGCCGGGCACGGCGACGCCCTCCACGACCTCGAGCGGCAGCATCCGCACGACCCGCGGCTTCTGGCTGACCATGTTGACGAACTGCGTGTAGACCACGTGCAGCTCGCCGACGCCGCCCTCGGCCGCCGGGGCGAGGAAGGCCCCGAGCAGGGTGTCGGCGATCTCGCCGGCCACCTCGGCCTCCGGGCTGTCCGACCCGTACGACCACTCGCCCGCCAGCTCACGCTCGCGGTAGCGGAAGTACGAGATCGCACGGCGACCGGTGGCGTAGAGGGAGACCTCCTTGCCCTGGGCGGTCAGCCGGGCCACGACCCGCTCGGCCTCGCGGATGATCGAGGCCGAGTAGGACCCCGCCATGCCGCGGTCCGAGGCGATCACGAGGACCGCGACCCGGTTCGTGTCGGTGCGCTCGGTGGTCAGCGGGTGGTCGGTCGCCGTGTGCGTCGCGACCGCCGACACCGCGCGGGTGATCGCCCGCTCGTACGGGGCCGCGGCTGCCGTGCGACCGCGGGCCTTGCCGATGCGGGACGCCGCGATCAGCTCCTGCGCGCGGAACACCTTCTTCAGCGACTGCGTCGACTTGATCCGCTGCTTGTAGACGCGCTGGGATCCTCCGGCCATACGATCAGCCCTTCTTCTGCACGACGAGCTGCTCCTGCTCGGCGTCCGCGGCGGACTCGGAGTCCGCCTCGCCGCCGACGAGCGGGGTGCCGTCGCCCTTGAGGAAGCCGTCGCGGAAGTCCTCGACCGCGGCGGTCAGCGCGTCCTCGGTCTCCTGCTCGAGCTTGCCGGTCTCGGTGATCGTCGTGAACACCTCGGTGTTGCGGCGCAGGTGCTCGATGAACTCCGACTCGAACCGCTTGACGTCGTCCACCGGGACGTCGTCGAGCTTGCCGCGGGTGCCGGCCCAGATGGAGGCGACCTGCTCCTCGACCGGGTAGGGGGTGTACTGCGGCTGCTTGAGCAGCTCCATCAGCACGGCGCCGCGGGCCAGCTGGCCGCGGGAGGCGGCGTCGAGGTCGGAGGCGAACATCGCGAACGCCTCGAGCGCCCGGTACTGGGCCAGCTCGAGCTTCAGCGTGCCCGAGACCTTCTTCATGGCCTTGACCTGGGCGTCACCGCCGACGCGGGAGACGGAGATACCGACGTCGACCGCCGGGCGCTGGTCGGCGTTGAACAGGTCGGACTGGAGGAAGATCTGACCGTCGGTGATGGAGATGACGTTCGTCGGGATGTACGCCGAGACGTCGTTCGCCTTCGTCTCGATGATCGGCAGACCGGTCATCGAGCCCGCGCCCATCTCGTCCGACAGCTTCGCGCAACGCTCCAGCAGCCGGGAGTGCAGGTAGAAGACGTCACCCGGGTAGGCCTCACGGCCCGGCGGGCGACGCAGCAGCAGCGACGTGGCGCGGTAGGCCTCGGCCTGCTTCGACAGGTCGTCGAAGATGACCAGCACGTGCTTGCCGCCGTACATCCAGTGCTGGCCGATGGCCGAGCCGGTGTAGGGGGCCAGGTACTTGAAGCCGGCCGGGTCGGAGGCCGGGGCCGCGACGATCGTGGTGTACTCCAGCGCGCCGGCCTCCTCGAGGGCACCGCGCACCGAGGCGATGGTCGAACCCTTCTGGCCGACCGCGACGTAGATGCAGCGCACCTGCTTCTCGGGGTCGCCGGACTCCCAGTTCGCCTTCTGGTTGATGATCGTGTCGATCGCGATCGCCGTCTTGCCGGTCTGGCGGTCGCCGATGATCAGCTGGCGCTGACCACGACCGATCGGGATCATCGAGTCGATCGCCTTGATGCCGGTCTGCAGCGGCTCGTGCACCGACTTGCGCTGCATGACGCCGGGCGCCTGCAGCTCGAGGGCACGGCGGCCCTCGGTCTCGATGTCGCCCAGACCGTCGACCGGGTTGCCCAGCGGGTCGACGACGCGGCCGAGGTAGCCCTCGCCGACCGGGACCGAGAGGACCTCACCGGTGCGGCGGACCTCCTGGCCCTCCTCGATACCGGTGAACTCGCCGAGGACGACGACACCGATCTCGCGGACGTCCAGGTTCAGCGCCAGGCCGAGCGTGCCGTCCTCGAAACGCAGCAGCTCGTTGGCCATGGCACCGGGCAGGCCCTCGACGTTGGCGATGCCGTCGGCGGCGAAGGTGACGCGGCCGACCTCCTCGGTCACCGCGCCCTCGGGCTCGTAGGACTTCACGAAGCTGTCCAGCGCGGCGCGGATCTCTTCCGGCCGGATCGTCAGCTCAGCCATTGCTCTTCTCCTGTCGTGGCCGCTGTCTGCGACCGAACGTTCGTCTGCGCCGACCTGCGGCCGGCTGGGCGTCAAGTGGTCAGCCGGCCAGCCGGCGACGGGCGTCAGCCAGGCGGGACAGCACGGTGGAGTCGACGACGTCGGCGCCGACCTGGATACGCAGCCCACCGATCACGGTCGGGTCGACCGTGACGTTGAGCTGGACGGCACGCCCGTAGGCCCGCTCGAGCAGGGCGCCGAGACGCTCCTGCTGCGCCGCGGTGAGCACCGAGCCGCTCGTCACCGACGCCACCAGGCGGTTGCGCCGCTCGGCCGCGACGTCGCCGTACCAGGTCAGCGTCGGGACGAAGCGACGGCCCCGCGGGGACGTCGTGGCACGGCGGGCGAGCGCCACCGTGATCTCGTCGGCCTTGCCGTCGAGCAGCGTCTCGACCAGGGCGACGCGCCGCGCGGGCTCCGTCGTCTCGTCGGAGAGCGCCTGACGTGCCTGCCGCTGGCCCACCAGCGCACGGGTGAGGACGAAGAGCTCGTCCTCGACCGTCTCCAGCGCGTCGCGGGACTCGGCGGCGGCGAGCATGGCGTCGACCGCCAGGCGCTCGACCGCGTCACCGAGGTCGGCGTCGCTCGACCACCGCGACCGCGCCAGCCCGGCCACCAGGTCGACCACGCGCTCGTCGAACCCGTCGGCCAGCACCGCCGCGACGAGCCGGGCCTTGTCCTCGCCGTCCCGCGAGGGGTCGGCGAGCGAGCGGCGCAGCGGGGCCGACCCGTCGAGCGCGCTCACGACGGCGAACAGCTGCTCGCCCAGCGTGGCGGCGTCGGTCCCTGCGGACCGCAGCACCGGCTCGAACCGCTCCTGGGCGGCTGCCAGGGATGCTCCGCTCGTGCCTCGCATCAGCCCTCCTCGACCCTCGTGGTCGCCGACTGCTCGGCCTCCAGCTCGTCGAGGAACCGGTCGACGACCCGCGACTGACGCGCGCTGTCCTCGAGGGACTCACCGACGATCTTCGAGGCGAGCTGTGTGGCCAGCGTACCGACCTCGGTCCGCAGCGAGACCGCCGCGGACTGACGCTCGGCCTCGATCTGCCGGTGCGCGGTCTCGACGATGCGTGCCGCCTCGTCGTTGGCCTTGGCCTTCAGCTCGGCGACGATGGCCGTGCCCTCGGCACGAGCCTCCTCGCGCGTCCTGGAAGCCTCGGCGCGGGCCTCGGCGAGCTGCTGGTGGTACTCCGCCAGCGCTGCCGCAGCCTCCTGCTGCGCCTGCTCGGCCTTGGCCAGACCGCCCTCGATCTTCGTCGTGCGCTCGTCCAGGACCGCCTGGAACCGAGGCAGGACGTAACGGTAGAAGACGACCGCGATGACGGCGAGGACGACCGACGACCAGATGATGTCGTACCAGGCGGGGATGAAGAGATCGATCCCCTCCGCTGCCGTTTCTTCCGCCGCCACGATGACCGGGGCGGCGGTGTGCGCCGCCGCCATCACGCGGCCGGGAACAGGAAGCCGGCGACGAGGCCGAGGAGGGCGAGCAGCTCGACGAACGCGACACCGAGGAACATGGTGGCGCGCAGCTGACCGGCGACCTCGGGCTGGCGAGCCATGCCCTCGATCGTCTTGCCGATGAGGATGCCGAGACCGATGCCCGGGCCGACCGCGGCGAGGCCGTAGCCGACAGCGTTGAGGTTACCGGTGACCTCGGCGAGGGTGGTGACGTCCACTGGGTTTCCTTCCGTTGGGCGTCGGACCGGGCGGCCCGACGTCGCTGACTTACGTCTGGGTTGGTAGGTGGGCGTGCCGTGTCAGGAAGCCTGATCCGCGAGGATCAGTGCTCCTCCTCCAGCGACAGGCTGATGTAGACCGCGGCGAGCAGGGCGAAGATGTACGCCTGCAGCAGAGCGACCAGGATCTCGAACAGCGTGACGGCGAAGCCGCCCGCGAGGGTCAGTGCGCCGATGGGCTTGAGCGCCCACGACGCCTCGAGCAGGAAGAACTGCGTCGCCGCGAAGCAGAGCACGAGCATGATGTGCCCGGCGATCATGTTGGCCGCGAGTCGCAGCGCGAGCGAGGCCGGGCGGACCACGAGGATCTGCAGCAGCTCGATCGGCGTGACGATGAAGTAGATCGGCCACGGGATGCCGGGCGGGAAGAGGTTGTTCTTCAGGTAGCCGCCGAGCCCGTGCTTGCTGACGCCGATCCACCAGTAGGTGACGAACACCCACAGGGCGAGGACGATCGGCAGCCCGATGCGGGCGGTGCCGGCCATGTTGAGGAACGGGATGATGCCCGTGAGGTTGAACGCGAGGATCGCCAGGAAGATCGTCGTCAGCATCGGGACGAAACGCCGGGCGTTCGCCTTGCCGAGGATCTCCTCGGCGATCTGCACGCGGACGAAGTCGAGGATCATCTCGATCGCGCCCTGGAACCGTCCCGGCACGAGCTTCGCGCGCCGGGCGGCCACGACGAAGACGGTCAGCAGCACCGCCATCGCGATGATGCGGATGATCCAGATCCGGTCGATCTGGAAGATCGTGTCCTCGAAGAGGATCGCGGGCGGGAAGAATTCGTCGATGGACGGCACATGGAAGCCGCCCTCACCCTCGGAGGCGGCGAGCAGCGTGGGGGTCGCTGAGGTGAACAGGAGGACTCCCGGAGGTCGAAGGTCGTTCGGCGCTCCACGAACACGTGGGCACGCCGTCGGACCTGGCCGTCATGGATTCGCGCACAGCCTACTAGATGAAGTCGGATGGTCCGACACGGGACCGGCCATCTGGAGGTTGGAATCGTGCGGCTTGTGAACAACGGCACGTGCGCGGTCGGCGCGCCGTGCCTTCCGTGCAGGTCAGGGCTGCACGTAGGGCATCCGCGCCCCGCGCACCGCCTGGTAGTCCAGCAGGGCCGACCCCACCGCGCCGAGGGCCAGGACCACGAAGAGCACGTAGGGGTCGTAGAAGTCGGCACCGCGCAGCAGCACCAGCACCACCAGGAGCACCACGATCTTGGCCAGCCAGGCGCCCATCACCCCGGCCGCCATCGCCGTGGGCGACTTCCCGACCGTGCGCAGCATGGACCAGATCGTCGTCGCGCAGAAGAAGGCCGCCAGGCCGGCGCCCACCAGGGCGCCCCACACGCCGGCCGCTCCGGCGACGAACCATCCCACGAGACCGCCGAGCACCACGAGCGCCCCGACGAGCAGCAGGGTGGAGCGCAGCGCCCGCCGGAGCATCGTCCGCTCCGAGGACTGCACCTCCTCGAACGACCGTCCCGCGGACTCCTCAGCCGGGTCGTCCGGCGTGCCCGGTGTGGCGTTCTGCTCGGTCATGGTCGGTCTCCTTCTCGGGGACGGTCGGCGAGGACGACGTCGCGGCGACCGGATGGGCGCCCGAGGCCACGTCGTCGTCGAGGAAGCGCCCGCGCGTGCGCAGCGGGCCGAGGGTCAGCACCAGGGCGATCACGACCGCCACGACCAGCCAGGCCAGCACCACCTGCCACCGCCACGGCACCAGCGCCGCGGTGCCGAAGGCGAAGACCGCCGTCCAGACGTACAGGATGAGCACGGCGCGGCGGTGGGAGTGCCCCAGGGCCAGCATCCGGTGGTGCAGGTGCATGCGGTCGGGGGCCATCGGCGACTTGCCGGCGGCCAGCCGGCGCACGACCGCCATCGTCATGTCCAGCAGAGGCAGCAGCGTCACGGCCAGCGGCAGCAGGAGCGGGATGAAGATCGTGGCGCGCTGGGCGCCCGACAGCGCGTCGGTGACGGTCGGGTCGAAGCTGCTGGTGATCGAGATCGCCGCACCGGCGAAGACCAGCCCCAGGATCATCGACCCCGAGTCGCCCATGAAGATGTGCGAGGGGTAGAAGTTGTGCGGCAGGAAGCCGAGACAGACGCCGACGAGCACCGCCGTCATCATCGTGGCGAAGCTCGAGTAGTCCGCCGGGCTCGCCTGCTGCGTGAGGAAGTACGTGTAGAGGAAGAACGCGGACCCGCCGATGGCGACGATCCCGGCCGCGAGCCCGTCGAGACCGTCGACGAAGTTCACGGCGTTCATCGCCACGACGATCACGAGGATCGTCACGAACAGCGACAGCCGCGCCGACGGGATGGTCAGCCCGCCCGGCATGGGCAGGGCGGTCAGCTGGACCTGGTTGATCGCCAGGAAGCCGGCGGCGAGGATCTGCCCGGCCAGCTTCGTCATCCAGTCCAGGTCCCAGACGTCGTCGGCCCACCCCAGCAGGCAGACGATGACGGCGCCGCCGACGACGCCGAAGACCTGCGGCTCGTCGAAGACGCCCGCGAGGAACGGCATCCGGGAGGCCAGCAGGACGGCCACGACGATCCCGAGCAGCATCGCCAGCCCACCCAGGCGCGGCGTCGGCTGGACGTGGACGTCGCGGGCGCGGACCGCGGAGATCGCGTTGGTGCGCCGGGCGACCCAGCGTGCGCCGGGGGTGGCCAGGTAGGTCACCGCCGCGGCGATGAGCATGACCAGCAGATAGGCCCTCACCCGGAGGTCTCCTCCTCCGCGGTCTCGTCGACGCCGAGCACGGGGGCGACCTCGCGCAGCGCGTCGAGCGGCACGGCGCCGGCCCGCACGACGCGCAGCCGCGGTCCGGTCGCGTCGACGATCGTCGACGCGACACCGCCGGGGGCCGTACCGCCGTCGAGGTAGCAGCCCACCGCGTCGCCGAGCTGCTCGACCGCGTCCGCCGCCTCGGTGGCGGCGGGCCGGCCCGTGCGGTTGGCGCTGGAGACGGCGAGAGGTCCGGTCCGGCGCAGCAGCGCGAGGGCGGCCGGGTGGTCGGGCATGCGCAGCGCCACGGTGCCGTGGGTCTCCCCCAGGTCCCAGTGCAGGGACGGCTGGGACCGCAGGATGATGGTGAACCCGCCCGGCCAGAACGCCTCGACCAGCGCCCGCGCCTCCGAGGTCACGTCGACGGCGAGGCCGTCCAGGGTGCGGGCGTCGGGCACGAGCACCGGGGGCGGCATCTGCCGGCCCCGTCCCTTCGCCGCGAGGAGGGCGGCGACGGCGTCCGCGTCGAAGGCGTCCGCGCCGATCCCGTACACCGTGTCGGTCGGGAGGACGACGAGTCCTCCCCGGGAGATCGTGTTCACGGCCTCGTCGATCGCGGGGCCCCAGGAGTTCTCGTCGGTCACGTCGTGCACGCTGCTCACTCGCCCCAGTCTGTCACGGTTCCCCGCCCGGCCGGGGCGTCCGCGGGCCGTCGCCCCACCGCCATGCGGGGGCGGCCGGTCAGGTCGTCGGCGGTGCGCACGTCGACGAACCCGGCGGCGGCCGCCAGCGACCGCGCACCGGCGGCCTGGGTCTCGGCGTGCTCCATGACGAACAGCCCGCCGGGGCGCAGCAGCCGCGCCGCGGCGCGGGCGATCCCGCGCGGCACCTCCAGGCCGTCGGCGCCCAGGCCGTACAGCGCGACGTCCGGGTCGTGACCGGCGACCTCGGGGTCGCGGGGCACGGCGTTCGGGGGGACGTACGGCGGGTTCGAGACGACGACGTCGACCGTACCGTCCAGGCGGGCCAGCGCCGTGCGGGCGTCCCCGCGGACCAGGTGGACCTCGGTCCCGTCGGCGCCGGCGACCGCCGCGACGTTGCGGGCGGCCCACCCGTGCGCGGCGCCGTCCAGCTCGACGGCGTGCACCTCGGCACCGGCCACCTCCGTGGCCACCGCCAGCGCGATCGCCCCGGAGCCGGTGCACAGGTCGACGACGACGGCGCGGCCCCGGGCGGCGGCGACGCCCGTCGCCTCGTCGATCGCGACCTGGGCGACCTGCTCGGTCTCGGGCCGGGGCACGAACACCCCCGGGCCGACGGACAGCTCCAGGTGCCGGAAGGGAGCCACCCCGGTGAGGTGCTGCAGCGGCTCCCGGGCGGCGCGGCGGTCGACCAGTCCCGCGAAGCGGCGTGCCGCGGCCCCGGCGTCCGGGGTGCCGCCGTCGGGCACCGGGGCGTCCAGGAGGGCGAGGCGCCGGACCTCGCCGCGCGGCAGGGCCAGCACGTGGGCCAGGAGCAGCTCGGCGTCGGTGCGCGGGGACGGGACACCGGCCGCGGCGAGGCGCTGCGTCGCACCGCGCAGCAGCGCACCGACCGGCTCAGGCATCGCCGGCGGCGGCGAGCCGCGCCGCCTCGTCGGCGTCCACCGCGGACCGCACGACGGGGTCGAGGTCGCCGGCCAGCACGTGGTCGAGGTTGTAGGCCTTGTAGCCCGTGCGGTGGTCGGCGATGCGGTTCTCCGGGAAGTTGTACGTCCGGATGCGCTCGCTGCGGTCGACCGTGCGCACCTGGGACCGGCGGATGTCCGCCGCGGCGGCGGCGGCCTCCTCCTGCTGCGCGGCCAGCAGCCGCGCACGGAGCACGCGCATCGCCTGCTCCTTGTTCTGCAGCTGGGACTTCTCGTTCTGCATGGACACGACGATGCCCGTCGGCTCGTGCGTGATGCGCACCGCGGAGTCGGTGGTGTTGACCGACTGCCCGCCCGGGCCGGAGGACCGGTAGACGTCGATGCGCAGGTCGTTCGGGTCGATCTCGACCTCGCCCGGGTCGTCGACCTCGGGCAGCACGAGCACGCCGGCCGCGGAGGTGTGGATCCGGCCCTGGGACTCGGTCACCGGGACCCGCTGCACGCGGTGCACGCCGCCCTCGTACTTGAGGTTCGCCCACACGCCGTCCGCCGGGTCCTCGGGCGTGCCGCGGCTCTTCACGGCGAGCTGGACGTCCTTGAAACCACCGAGCTCGGTCTCGGTGGACTCGAGCACCTGGGTGGCCCAGCCGCGACGCTCGGCGAAGCGCAGGTACATCCGCAGCAGGTCGCCGGCGAACAGCGCGGACTCGTCGCCACCCTCGCCGGCCTTGATCTCCAGGATGACGTCGCGACCGTCGTCCGGGTCGCGCGGGACGAGCACGCGGCGCAGGTGCTCGGCGGCGTCGGCCTCGGCCTCGCGCAGGGCGGGGACCTCGGCCGCGAACGACTCGTCCTCGGCGGCGAGCTCGGCCGCCGCGGTGGCGTCGTCGCTCGCGGACCGCCAGGCGCGGTAGGCGCCCACGACGCGGTTCAGCTCGGCGTAGCGACGTCCGAGGGTGCGGGCCCTGCCCTGGTCGGCGTGCACCGCCGGATCGGCGAGCTCACGCTCGATCTCGGCGTGCTCCGCCAGCAGCGGCCGAGCCACCGCGAAGTCCTCGGTCACGTCGTCTCCTGTTCGTCCGCGCGGGAGCCGGCCCCCCGAGAGGTAGGCGACCTCCGGGCGAGGTAGGCACTGTCCCGACGAGGTAGGCGTCTGCTCGGCGAGGTAGCACGGGCCGCCGGCCGCTCCGGGGCTCGTCGGGATCCCCGGAGACGACGGCAGCGCCGGTGGTCCTGCGACCGACTGCCCCTGGAGAGGTTGTCGGGCGGACCACCGGCGCTGCCGGGGGTGCTACTTGTTCTTCTTGCCGTAGCGAGCCTGGAACCGGGCCACACGACCACCGGTGTCGAGGATCTTCTGCTTGCCCGTGTAGAACGGGTGGCAGGCGCTGCAGACGTCGGCGTTGATCTTGCCGGAGGTCTCGGTGCTGCGGGTGACGAAGGTGTTGCCGCAGGTGCAGGTGACCTCGGTGGTGACGTACTCGGGGTGGATACCGCTCTTCATGATGCTCCTTGGTGTGATGCCGCCGGGTCGCCTCGCAGGACCGCGAGCCGTGAACCGGCAGGCCGACGAACCATTGTGCCAGAACGCACGTCCTGGCGGGGATGTTCCCGGTGTGACCTCAGACGGTCTCGCCGGGACGGTCGTCCGTGAGGCCGGACGGCGTGGTCTTCTGAACCTGCAGCAGGAACTCGACGTTCGTCTTGGTGTCCTTGAGCTTGCCGAGCAGCAGCTCGATCGCCTGCTGCTGGTCCAGCGCACCCATGACCCGGCGCAGCTTGTAGACGATGCCGAGCTCCTCCTTGGACATGAGGATCTCCTCGCGACGGGTGCCGGACGCGTTGACGTCCACCGCCGGGAAGATCCGCCGGTCCGCGAGGTTGCGCGACAGCCGCAGCTCCATGTTGCCGGTGCCCTTGAACTCCTCGAAGATCACCTCGTCCATCTTCGAGCCCGTCTCCACCAGGGCGGAGCCGAGGATCGTCAGCGAGCCGCCCTCCTCGATGTTGCGTGCCGCGCCGAAGAACTTCTTCGGCGGGTAGAGCGCCGCGGCGTCCACACCACCGGACAGGATCCGGCCCGACGCCGGAGCCGCCAGGTTGTAGGCGCGCGACAGGCGGGTGATGGAGTCGAGCAGCACCACGACGTCCTGGCCGAGCTCGACCAGACGCTTGGCCCGCTCGATCGCGAGCTCGGCGACGATCGTGTGGTCGGACGCCGGGCGGTCGAACGTCGAGGCGATGACCTCGCCCTTGACCGTCCGCTCCATGTCCGTGACCTCTTCGGGGCGCTCGTCCACGAGCACCACCATGAGGTGGACCTCGGGGTTGTTCGCCGTGATCGCGTTGGCGATCTGC
Source organism: Isoptericola haloaureus (assembly GCF_036689775.1). NCBI lineage: Bacteria > Bacillati > Actinomycetota > Actinomycetes > Micrococcales > Promicromonosporaceae > Isoptericola > Isoptericola haloaureus. Next base: position 121,081 of record NZ_JBAGLP010000107.1, read on the forward strand.
TGCATGATGATCGTCTTGCCGGCCTTGGGCGGGGAGACGATCAGACCGCGCTGCCCCTTGCCGACCGGCGCCACGATGTCGATGACGCGCGGGGTCAGCCGGGTCGCCTCGGGGTTCTCCAGGCGCAGGCGCTCCTGCGGGTACAGCGGCGTCAGCTTGGTGAACTCCGGACGCTGCCGGGCCTCCTCCGGCGTCATGCCGTTGACGGAGTCGAGGCGCACGAGGGCGGAGAACTTGTTGCGCGGGTTGTTCTTGCCGCCCCCGCCGCCGTTGTTCGGCTGGTCCTCGCCGTCGCGGGGCTGGCGGATCGCGCCGACGACGGCGTCACCGCGACGCAGGCCCGACTTGCGGACCTGGTTCATCGAGACGTAGACGTCCTTGGGCCCGGGCAGGTAGCCGCTGGTGCGCACGAACGCGTAGTTGTCGCGCATGTCGAGGATGCCCGCGACGGGGAGCAGCACGTCGTCCTCGCTGACCTCCGGCTCCTCCAGGGGCATGTCCGGCCCGTTGCCGCCGCGTCCGCCGCGGTTGCGGCGACGGTCGCGACCGCGGTCGCGGCCGCGCCGGCGCCGGGAGCCCGAGCGCTCCTGCTGGTCACCGCCGCGCTGGCGCTGGTCGCCCTGCTGACGGCCCTGGCCGCCCTGGTCGCCGCGGTTGTCGCCGGACCCGTCCTGGCCGTCCTGACCCCCGCGACGGCGGTTGTCGCCACCGTCGCCCTGGTTCGCGGAGTCGCCGCGGTGGCCGCCGTCCTGGCGGTCCGACCGGGGCTGGCGCTCCTTGGGCGCGGCGACGGCGTCGGCGAGCTCGGCCAGCCGGGCCTCGCGGTCGCTCGCGGACTCCGCGCCGCCGGCACGACCGGAGCCCTGCTCCGGAGCGGCGGCGCCCGAGGTGCGCACCGCACGGCGGCGGCGCGGGGCGTCCTCGGCGGGAGCCTCGGTCCGGACGGCGGGCGCGGCGGTCGACGCGGCGGCCACGGGGTCGGAGGAGGCCGCCTTGGCGGGGGCGTCCCCGCTCGCGGCCCGACGCTCGGGCGCCCGGCCCGCGTCGTCCCGGCGGCTGCCGCCGGACGCGCGGTTGGCGCGGATCGCGTCGGCCAGGTCGCTCTTGCGCATCCGGCTCGTTCCCTTGACGCCCATCTGGGACGCCATCGCCTGGAGCTCGGCAAGCTTCATCGAGCTCAGGCTGTCGGTGCTGTTCGTCACGAAGGACCCTTCCCCCTCGTATGCGGTCCCGCGGTGTGTCCGCGGGGACCGGGGTGGCGGGCGTCCGGGTGCTGGGGGCGCCCGGACGCGAAACCTCGCATCAGTGGTACGACGACGTCGGCTGACGGGGTTGCTGGCGGCCTTCGGCGCAGGAACCGGCGAGCGGGCTGCGATGGGGCTTCGGACGGACGCGTCGTTCGGACCGTCATCACGTGACGATGTCGACGTGGGTCAGGAACGACGACCTCATGCTCGTCCTGCCACCGTCCCGAAGGCTTGGTCCATGCTACCACTTCTGCAGACGGCCCCGGTGGTGTCGATCCCCGGCCGCCAGGCACGCCAACCTGCGACGCCGTCCACCAGGCCGGCGAGCACGCCGTCCAGGCCGGCGGTCTGCCGCTCGGCGGCGAGCACGAGCACGGTCGGGCCCGCACCCGACACGGTCGCGGCGTACCCCTCGGCCCGCAGCGCGCGCACGAGCTCCGCGGTCGCGGCCATGACCTCGGCCCGGTAGCCCTGGTGCAGCCGGTCCTCGGTGGCGTCCAGCAGCAGCTCCGGGCGCCGCGCCAGGGCCTCCACGAGGAGCGCCGCACGGCCGGCCGTGAAGGCCGCGTCGGCGTGTGGCACCTGCGCGGGGAGCACGCCGCGGGCCCGGCTGGTGGCGAGCTGGGTGTCGGGGACCAGCACCGTCGCGGTGATCCGGGGGTCGACCTCCAGGTCGACCGCCTGGGCGCCGGACGCCCCCGACCAGGCCAGCGTGGCACCGCCGCGCAGCGCGGGCGCCGCGTTGTCGGGGTGCCCCTCGAACTCGGTGGCGATGCGCAGCATCGTCGTCACGTCGAGGGACTGAGGGTCCGCGAGCAGCCCCCGCGCGGCCACGACGCCCGAGACGACCGCGGCCGCCGACGAGCCGAGGCCACGGCCGTGCGGGATCCGGTTCGTGCACCGCATGCGCAGACCGGTCAGCGGCGCGCCGGCGAGCTCGAGCGTGTGCCGCAGCGCCCGCACCACGAGGTGGTCCTCGCCGTCGGGCACCTGACCGGCACCCTCCCCGACGACGTCGACCGTGATCTCGTCGCTGGCCAGGAGGTCGACCTCGATCTCGTCGTGGAGACCCAGCGCGAGGCCCATGGCGTCGAACCCCGGACCGAGGTTGGCGCTGGTGGCGGGCACCCGCACCAGGACGTGATCGGTTCCGAGCTGCATCTCAGCCCAGCCCGAGAGCGTCGGCGACCGAGACGACGTCCGCCCCGACCCGGGTCGGGGTCACGTCGCCGCCGTCGGGCGTGCGCAGGGCCCACTGCGGGTCCTTCAGACCGTGGCCCGTGACGGTGACGACCACCCGGGCACCCGCCGGGACGAGGCCGCGCTCGGCGCGCGAGAGCAGGCCCGCGACGCCGGCGGCCGAGGCCGGCTCGACGAAGACGCCCACGTCGGCCGAGAGCACCCGGTGCGCCGCGAGGATCTCGGCGTCGGAGACGGCCTCGATGAACCCGCCGGAGTCGTCCCGGGCCGCCTCGGCCTGCGCCCAGGAGGCGGGGTTGCCGATGCGGATCGCCGTGGCGATGGTCTCGGGGTCGACGGGGTGCCCCGCGACGATCGGCGCGGCACCGGCGGCCTGGAACCCCCACATCGCCGGGGTCCGCGTCGCCACCGCCTCGGGCGCCGCACCGGGACCCTCCTCGCTCGTCGGGATCCCGGCGTACTCCCGGTAGCCCTTCCAGTAGGCCGTGATGTTGCCCGCGTTGCCCACCGGCAGGGCGTGGATGTCCGGGGCGTCGCCGAGGGCGTCGACCACCTCGAAGGCGGCGGTCTTCTGCCCCTCGATGCGGTCGGGGTTGACCGAGTTCACGAGCTCGACCGGGTAGGCCTCGGACAGCTTGCGCGCCACCACGAGGCAGTCGTCGAAGTTGCCGTCCACCTGGAGCAGCTTGGCGCCGTGCGCGATCGCCTGGCTCAGCTTGCCCATGGCGATCTTGCCGTCCGGCACCAGGACGGCGCAGACCATCCCGGCGCGGGTGGCGTAGGCGGCGGCCGAGGCCGAGGTGTTGCCGGTGGAGGCGCACACGACGGCCTGGGCGCCTCGGGCGGCGGCGGCGGAGATCGCCGTCGTCATCCCGCGATCCTTGAACGACGCGGTCGGGTTCATCCCCTCGACCTTGACGTAGACGTCGGCGCCGGTGCGCCGGGACAGCGCCGGGGCCTCGACGAGCGGCGTCCCGCCCTCGGCGAGGGTGACGATCTTCTCGGCGACGTGGGCCGGCAACCGGTCGGCGTACTCGGCGATGACACCCCGCCACTGATGGGCCGGCATGCTCAGACTCCCTCGACTCGCAGGACTGACGTGATCTGACGAACGGGTTCCAGGTCGCGCAGCGCGGAGACCGTCGCGGCGAGCGACGCCTCGCGGGCGGCGTGGGTGGTGATGACGAGACGGGCCACCGGCTCGCCCTCGTCGGGCACGGCACCGGGCGCCGGCTCCGAGGCGGGCTCGGCCTCGAAGGGCGCGGTGAGCGCCTCGCTCTGCCGCACGGTGTCGATGGACACGCCGTGGTCGGCCAGGACCCCGGCGACCTGGGCCAGGACACCGGTGCGGTCCGCGACCTCGAGGCGCACCTGGTAGCGGGTGACGGCGGCATCGGCGGACAGCACGGGCAGCGAGGCGTAGGCCGACTCGTGGGGTCCCTTGCCCCCGATGAGGCGGTCGCGGGCCGCCGACACGACGTCGCCGAGCACGGCCGAGGCGGTGGGCCGTCCGCCCGCGCCCTGGCCGTAGAACATCAGCGGTCCGGCACCCTCGGCCTCGACGAAGACGGCGTTGAACGCGCCGCGCACCGCGGCCAGCGGGTGGTCGGTCGGCACCAGCGCCGGGTGGACGCGCGCGGCGACGCCCTCGTCGGTGCGCTCGGCGATGGCGAGCAGCTTGAGGACGTAGCCCGTGCGTCGGGCCCAGTCGACGTCGTCGCTGGTGATGTGACGGATTCCCTCGCGCGCCACCTGGTGGATCGACACGCGCGTGTGGAACGCCAACGAGGCGAGGATGGCCGCCTTGGCCGCGGCGTCGTAGCCGTCGACGTCGGCCGTCGGGTCGGCCTCGGCGTACCCGAGCTCCTGGGCGCGCTTGACGACGTCCTCGAGGTCCATGCCCTGCGTGGTCATCTCGTCCAGGACGTAGTTCGTCGTGCCGTTGACGATGCCGAGGACCCGCTCGACCTGGTCCCCGGCCAACGACTCGCGCACCGGGCGCACGATCGGGATCGCCCCGGCGACGGCGGCCTCGAACGACAGGTCCGCGCGCGCCGCGTCGGCGGCCTCGAACAGGACCGGGCCCTGCTCGGCCAGGAGCTGCTTGTTCGCCGTGACGACGCTGGCGCCGCGCTCGAGCGCCCGCAGGATGAGCGTGCGCGCCGGCTCGATGCCGCCCATGAGCTCGACCACGACGTCGGCGGCGTCGACGAGCGCCTCGGCGTCCTCGGTCAGCAGGTCGGCGGGGATGCCCGGCCGCTCGCGCGAGGCGTCCCGCACGGCGATGCCCACGACCTCCAGCGGCGCCCCGGCACGGGCGGCCAGCTCGGCGGAGTTCTCGAGCAGGCCGCGGGCGACCTCGGTGCCGACCACGCCGCAACCGAGCAGGGCGACCCGCAGGGCGCGTTGCTCACGACGGTCGGTGTCCGACGTCGCGGTCACGGCGGGCCGGTGGTCTGCAGCGGGCACGGGGCCACCTTCGGTTCGGAAGTGCGGGGATCGAGGCTCAGGATAGCCGCGCGACGGCCCCGGCCGGACACGTCGTCCGCATCGTGACGCGACGAAGCCGACCGGCGTCGCGACATCACGATCCGGTCACAGTGTGACGGCCCACACACTTGCCCGATACATCTGTGTCACACATCACGCCTAGTGTGTCCGCCACATCAACCCTAACTGGGAGGACATTGTGCGCATCACCATGCGACGACGCCCGGTCGTGGGCGCGCTCGCCGCGTTCGGCCTCGCTGCCACCACCGTGGCGCTGCCGAGCATCGCGACCGCCGACGACCCGGACGGGCCGGAACCCCTGGCCCCCGTGCACACCGCACCCACGAGCGACCAGGACACGCTGGTCAACGAGACGCCCGGCGCCTGGTTCGTGGAGCTCGAGACCGCCCCGACCGCGCAGGGCGGCAAGGCTGCGGCCGTGCGCAGCGACCACGCGGCGTTCCGCCGTGCGGCCCGCGACGCCGGTGTCGAGTACACCGAGCGCGAAGAGTTCACCGCCCTGTTCAACGGCTTCTCCGTCGACATGGACAGCTCGCAGCTCGGCCGCCTGCAGCGGACCGAGGGCGTCGCCGCCATCTACCCGATGGTCCAGGTCGCCGTCCCGGAGCCCCAGACCGCCGCGATCCCCGACATGGCGACCGCGCTCGCGATGACCGGCAGCGACGTCGCGCAGAACGAGCTCGGGCTCACCGGCGAGGGCATCAAGGTCGCGGTGATGGACACCGGCATCGACTACGAGCACCCCGACTTCGGCGGCGGCGAGTTCCCGACCGAGCGGATCCCCTACGGCTACGACTTCGTCGGGGACGACTACAACGCCGGGTCGTCCGACCCCGCCGCGCGCGTCCCGCAACCCGACGGCGACCCGATGGACTGCCAGGGTCACGGCACCCACGTGGCCGGCATCGTCGGTGCCGACGGTGACGTCCTCGGCGTCGCCCCGGGGGTCACCTTCGGCGCGTACCGGGTCTTCGGCTGCGAGGGTTCCACCGAGGCCGACATCATGATCTCGGCGATGGAGAAGGCCCTCGAGGACGACATGGACATCCTCAACATGTCGATCGGCTCGTCCTTCACCTGGCCGGACTACCCGACCGCGACCGCCTCGGACGCCCTGGTGGACGCCGGCATGGTCGTCGTCGCCTCCATCGGCAACTCCGGCCGCACCGGCGTCTACTCCACCGGCGCCCCCGGTGTCGGCGAGAAGGTCATCGGCGTCGCGTCCGTGGACAACACGAACAACGACGCCGCGCTGGCCATCGCCGAGCCCTCCGGCACCGAGGTGCCGTACACGGTGCTCTCCGACGTCGCCGCCCCGCCCACCTCCGGCTCGACGGACCCGATGGTCCACGTCGGTCGCGGCTGCGTGGACACCCTGGGTGACGAGCTCCTCGCCGACCCCGCCGGCATGACCGCGCTGGTGGACCGCGGCGACTGCACCTTCGACGAGAAGTACTCCTCCGCGGTGGCCGCCGGCGCGACCGCCGTCGTCATCGCCAACAACATCCCCGGCCTGTTCAACGGCGGCGGCGTCGTGGACGCCGGTGTCCCGGGCATCGGGATCAGCCTGGCCAGCGGCGACGCGATCAAGGCCGAGATCGACGGCGGGGCCGACGTCACCCTGGCCTGGACCGACCAGACCACGTCCGTCGTCAGCCCGACCGGTGGCGAGAAGAGCGACTTCAGCTCGTACGGGCTCTCCCCCGACCTGACCCTGAAGCCTGACCTGGCCGCACCGGGCGGGAACATCCACTCGACGTACCCGCTGGCCAAGGGCGGCTACGCCACCCTGTCGGGCACCTCGATGGCGTCCCCGCACGTCGCCGGTGCCGCCGCGCTGCTGCTCGAGGCGGACCCGGAGATCGGCACCACCGAGATGCGGGACCTGCTGCAGAACACGGCCGAGCCGATCCTGTACGCCGGCACCTATGTCGAGACCGTGCACGGCCAGGGCGCCGGCCTGATCGACGTCCCGGCCGCCTACGCCGCGACGACCTCGGTCACCCCGGCGAAGATCTCGCTCGGTGAGTCCGTGGTGGACCGCGTCGACGGTGCGCCGGTGTACGAGCCGGTCACCACGACGCTGACGGTCGCGAACGACTCCGACGCCGAGGTCACCTACACGATGGGCCACACGACGGCGCTGGCGACCTACGGCGACACGTTCGCTCCGTCGCTCGCGATCCTCGACGGCACGGCGGAGTTCTCCGCCACGGAGGTCACCGTGCCGGCCGGGGAGTCGGCCGAGGTGGACGTCACGATCACCTCGCCCGGCTTCGACGGGTTCGAGGTCATCTACGGCGGGTTCGTCGAGATCACCGGCGACGACGGTTCCGAGGTCACGGTGCCGTACGCCGGCTTCGACGGCGACTACCAGGACATCGAGGCGATCACCCCGATCGACCTCGGTGACGGCGAGATGATCGACGTGCCGTGGGTCTCCCGCATCACGGAGTGCGCGGAGTTCGTCGAGTTCGACTGCATCGACCCGGCCGGGACGTTCAGCGAGGCCGGCGGCGAGTCGTTCACGCTCGACTGGGTCGACGGTCTGCCCGACTACCCCTACGTGGTGGCGCACTTCAACCACCAGGTCGAGGACTTCGAGATCTCGGTGATCGACAGCAAGGGTCGGACGAAGGGCGCCTTCACGGTCGCCGCCGACCTCGGCTCCCTCGGGCGCAGCGAGACCTCCGCCGGGATCCAGGCGTTCGTCTGGGACGGCACCGCGACCAAGAAGCGGGGCAACACCGAGGTCACCAAGACGCTGAAGGACGGCGACTACCAGCTCCACATCGACGCCCTCAAGGCGAACGGTGACCGGTCGAACCCCGACCACTGGGAGACCTGGACGTCCCCGACGTTCACCATCGACCGCCACTGACGGTCGGCACGGCGAACGGCCCCGCACCCTGCTCCAGGGTGCGGGGCCGTTCCGCGTGGTCGCTGCCTCATCGAGGTGGGCCCCGGCCCTCGCGAGGTAGGCAACGTCCTCGCGAGGTAGAACGCGGCCTACCTCGCCAGGGATGTGCCTACCTCGGCAGAACGCGGTCTACCTCGCGGAAGAGTTGCCTACCTCGGCGGGAGCTTGCCTGCCTCGGCGGGGGGCCTAGCCGAGGTCGAGCGCGAGCAGGTCCTCGACGGTCTCGCGGCGCACCAGCACCCGCGAGGCCCCGTCCGCCGCGGCGACGACCGGCGGCCGCGTCAGGGCGTTGTAGTTCGACGCCATGGACCGGCCGTAGGCACCGGTCGCGGCGACGGCGAGCAGGTCCCCGGCGCGCACGTCCGAGGGCAGGACGACCTCGTGCACGACGATGTCGCCGCTCTCGCAGTGCTTGCCGACCACCCGGGCCAGCACCTTCGCCGCGTCCGAGGACCGGCCGACGAGCTCCGCGTGGTAGTCGGCGCCGTACAGGGCCGGGCGGATGTTGTCGCTCATGCCGCCGTCGACCGACACGTAGAGCCGCGTGAAGGTCTCGTCGTCGGCGGAGCCGCCCGACACCGTGACGGGCTTGACGGTGCCGACGGTGTAGAGGGTCAGCCCCGCGGGTCCGACGATCGCCCGGCCCGGCTCGATGGAGAACCGCGGCAGCGGCATCGACAGCTCGCTGCACACGGCGGCGACCGCCTCGGCGACGTCGCGCGCCACCGGGGAAGGCTCGAGCGCCTCGTCGGTGGGCAGGTAGGCTATGCCGTACCCCCCACCGAGGTCGACCTCCTCGACGACGACGCCGGTGCGCTCGGCCAGGTCGGCCCGCAGCCGCAGCACCACGCGAGCCGCGGCCTCGAAGCCCGACGGGTCGAGGATCTGGGAGCCGATGTGCGAATGGATGCCGAGCAGCTCCAGCTCGGGCCGCGCCACGATCGCCTCCAGCGCCGCGAGCGCCGGGGAGGTGCCGCCGTCGTCCCCCGCCGTGACCGACAGACCGAACTTCTGGTCCTCGTGGGCGGTGGAGATGTACTCGTGGCCACCAGCGTGGACGCCGGTCGTGACGCGGAGCATCACGGGCGCGACGACGCCGCGCGCGGCGGCGAGGTCGGCCACGCGGTCGATCTCGACCCGGGAGTCGACGATGATCCGTCCGACCCCGGCGTCGAGGGCGGCGAGGATCTCCTCGTCCGCCTTGTTGTTGCCGTGCAGGCCGATGGCGGCACCCGGCACGCCGGCGCGCAGCGCCACCGCGAGCTCCCCGCCGGAGGCGGTGTCCACGCGCAGACCCTCCTGGGTTGCCCAGCGTGCGACGGCGACGGTCAGCAGCGCCTTGCCCGCGTAGTAGACGTCGACGCCGGCACCGACCTGCTCGAACGCCGCCTCGAAGGCCTGGCGGTAGGCACGCGCCCGGGCGCGGAAGTCGGCCTCGTCCAGCACGTAGGCGGGAGTGCCGTGCTCGGCCGCGAGATCACCGACGCCGACCCCGCCGACCTCCAGCTCGCCGTCGTCGCGACGCCGCGCCGTGGAGGGCCAGGGCACGCCGGCCGCGTCGGCGCCGCCGGTCGGCAGCGCCGTCGTCGTCCCCGTCGCGGTGGGGTGGCCGCCGGCGCTCACATCCGCTCCGGTGCGCTGACGCCCAGCAGGTCGAGACCGTTGGCCAGGACCTGGCGGACGGCGTCGTTCAGCCACAGGCGCGTGCGGTGCACGTCCTGCACGTCCTCGTCGGGGTACGGCAGCACCCGGCACTCGGCGTACCACTTGTGGTAGTCGGCGGCGAGCCCCTCGAGGTAGCGGGCGATGCGGTGCGGCTCGCGCAGCTCGGCCGCCTGGGCGACGATCCGCGGGAACTCGGTCAGGCGACCGATGAGCACGGCCTCGGTCGGGTGGTCGAGCAGTGCCGGGTCGAACCCGTCGGCGCCGTCGTCGAGCACGCGACGCACCGCCCGGTCGGCCGCGTTGCGGTCCACCGCACAGGTGCGCGAGTGCGCGTACTGGACGTAGAAGACCGGGTTGTCGTTGGACTGCTTGATCATCTCCTCGCCGGCGAGCTCCAGCGGGGTGTCGGCCGGGTACCGCGACAGGGAGTACCGCACCGCGTCGGCACCGATCCACTCCACGAGGTCGCGCAGCTCGATGATGTTGCCGGCCCGCTTGGAGAGCTTGGCGCCCTGGACGGAGACGAGCTGGCCGATGAGGATCTCGATGTTGGCGGCGGGGTCGTCCCCGGCGGCGGCCGAGATGGCCTTGAGCCGGTTGATGTACCCGTGGTGGTCCGCGCCCAGCAGGTAGATCTTGCCCGGGAACCCGCGGTCCTTCTTGGACAGGTAGTACGCGGCGTCGGCGGCGAAGTACGTCGGCTCGCCGTTCGCGCGGATCAGCACACGGTCCTTGTCGTCGGTGAAGTCCGTGGTGCGCAGCCAGACCGCTCCGCCGTCGTCGTAGACGTGGCCCTGCTCGCGCAGGCGCTCGACCGCCGTCGTCACCGCGCCGGAGTCGTGCAGCGTCCGCTCGGAGAACCAGACGTCGAAGTGCACGCCGAAGGAGTCCAGCACGTCGCGGATCTCCGCGAGCTGCAGCCGGTAGGCCTCGTCGCGGGCGAGCGCCACGCCCTCGTCCTCGGGCAGGTCGACGATCTGCGGGTTCGCTGCCAGCACCTGGCGGCCCAGCTCGGCGACGTACTCGCCGCGGTAGCCGCCCTCGGGCACCTCGGTGCCGTGGATCTGGGCGAGCACGGAGGCGCCGAAGCGGTCCATCTGCGCGCCGGCGTCGTTGATGTAGTACTCGGCCGTGACGTCGGCGCCGGCGGCGCGCAGGATCCGGACCAGGGAGTCACCCAGGGCCGCCCAGCGGGTGTGGCCGATGTGCAGCGGACCGGTCGGGTTGGCGGAGATGTACTCGAGGTCGATGACCTGCCCGTCCAGCGCGTCGGACCGGCCGTACTCGGCACCCGCCTCGACGATCGTCCGGGCCAGCTCGCCCGCGGCGCCGGCCTCCAGCGTGATGTTGAGGAAGCCGGGTCCGGCGACGTCGACGGCCTTGATGCCCGGGGTCGAGCCCAGGCGCCCGGCCAGGTCCTCCGCGAGCGCCCGAGGCGTCGTGCCGGCCTTCTTGGCCAGCTGGAGCGCGACGTTGGTCGCCCAGTCCCCGTGCTCGCGCTGCTTCGGTCGCTCGACGTGGACGGTCGACGGCAGGGCGTCGGCGTCGAGGGCGAGGGTGCCGTCGGCCACGGCCGAGGCGAGGGCAGCGCTGAGTGCTTCGGAGAGCTCGTCGGGTGTCACCGGGCGATTCTATCGGCCTCGCGCCGTGGGACCCGGCACGGTTTTCCGACCTGCCAACTCTCGGTGGTAGTCTCGTGCACCGTGCCGAGCGATCGTCGTCCGCGACGGTGAGTGCCCGGCGCCCGCGCCTGTAGCTCAGTGGATAGAGCGTCTGCCTCCGGAGCAGAAGGTCGGGGGTTCGAGTCCCTCCAGGCGCACCGCAGAGGTCCCCGGGTCGTCCACGACCCGGGGACCTTCGTCGTTCTTGACCCGCGCATGACGCGCGCCCTACCTTCGGGCCACCGTCGCCATGGCCGGCGGCAGAGCGGAGGACGAACCATGCGCACCACGGACCGACCCACGTCGCTCGGTCTCCTCCTCGGCGTGGCCGCCGCGGTCGTCGGCGCGGCGGCCTACGTCACGGCGATCGGGTACCTCGACCTGCGGGCCTCGAGCATCGGTACCGGAGCCCGGCTCGGCTGGGACATGGTCCCCACGATCGTGCCGCCGCGAGCGCCGGTGTGGGAGGGGCTCGCCCTCGCCGCCGTGACGGCGCTGGCCTTCTGGCCGCTCTGGCGGTGCCATCGCACGGCGTCGTCCCGGTGGCACCAGCTGCCCGTGTGGGCTGCTCTCGTGACGGTGCTCGGCCTGACGGCCTGGGCCGCGGTGACCACCGAGCTCCCGTACAGCGCCATGTCCGTCCTGGCCGGCCGACCCTCCGCCTGGGACGGCGGGGTGGCCGACCCGCTCGCCGTGGCCTGGACGCGCCAGGGCGCGCTCAGCCCCGCGACGCCGGTCTTCGTCGGTGTCCTCGTCGTGCTCGCGCTCGCGCGCCCGGGGGCCCGCCGCGCAGCGGATCCCGCGACGACGGAGGTCGCGATCGAGGACGATCGGCCGACCCGCTGACCCGGCGGCAGGCCGCCGGGCTCGCAGCCCCGCGCGAGGGAGGCTCGCTCCCCCGCACGGGGGTGGTGCGGGCCGTGTGCCGCCGGACAGGATCGTCGTCATGAGCAGTCACGACACCTTCATGCAGACCGTGAACGCCGATCGCCGCTGGGTGGCACCGGCCGTGCTGGCCGCCGTGCTCGGACTGTTCCTGCTGAACTCACCGCTCTCGCGGCCGATCGCCGTGATGTCCTCCTCGCAGGACGGCGTCGTCGGGGCGACAACAGGCAGGACCTCACTCCTGGTCGGCACAAGCTGGCTCGATACCAGCGGCATGATCAACCTCGTCTCCGTGGCCACCGGGTTGAGCTGCGTGACTGCCGTCGTGCTGGCCCGCCGTCGTCCGTTCACCGCGACGGCACTGGCGGCCTGGCCGTTCGTCACGATCCCGCTTCTGGGCCAGTTCGTCTGGGGCTGGTGGCTCGCGCTGCTGATGATCACCTGCCTGGTCGTGCAGGACTCCTGGCGCCGCGCCGCCGTCCCGCTCGTGGCGACCCTGGCGACCGCGTGGTGGTACGTGGTCAGCGACGTCCCGGCCATGCTGCCGATCGGCCCGGTGACCGCGGGCAGCGCCGACGCCCGGGAGGTCGTGGAAGCAGGTGTGCTCTACACCGTTGCGGTCGCCGTCGTCGTCGGCGCAGCAGCGGCGATCCGACTCGTCCGCGAGTCCTGGCGCCGCAGCGACCGAGCGGCCGCCGTCGAACAGCACGCGCTCGAGGTGGAGTCCGTCGCGACCGAGCGGGCACGGCTGGCCCGCGACCTGCACGACGTCGTCGCCCACCACGTCTCCCTGGTGGCGGTCCGCGCCGAGTCTGCCCCGTACACCCACCCCGACCTGGACGCGAACGCCCGGCGGGTCCTGGCCGAGATCGCCGACGACGCCCGCTCCGCCCTCGGCGAGCTGCGCCAGGTCCTGTCGGTGCTGCAGCGCACCGAGGGATCCGGTCGGGCGCCTCAGCCGACCGCGTGCGACGTCGCCGGCCTGGTCGACGAGGCCCGGGCCGCCGGCCAGGACGTCACGCTGACCGGCGACTGCGACGACGTGCCGGACGCGCCGGGGTACGTCCTCTACCGGGCGGCACAGGAGGCCCTGACCAACGCCCGTCGACACGCCCCCGGCTCCCCCACCACCGTCGAGCTGACCCACGCGGCACAGGTCGCCGGGCTGCGCGTGACCAACCCCGTCGACCGTGCCGACGCCGTCGTCGTGCCCGGGCGCGGCCTGACCGGCATGCATGAGCGTGTCGAAGCACTCGGCGGAACGCTCACCGCCGGTGTGGAGGCCTCCGCGTTCGTGCTCGTCGTGGCGCTGCCCACCGACCCCGACCACGGGCCGACGGCGGCACTCCCCCAGCGCGGGGAGATCGCGTGACACGCGTCGTCGTCGCCGACGACCAACCGGTCGTGCTGCACGGATTCGCCTCGATCCTGGACTCCGCCGACGACCTGGACGTGGTCGGCACCGCCCGGGACGGGGCCGAGCTGCTGACCGCCGTCGCCCGCGACGCACCGGACGTCGCCGTCGTCGACATCCGCATGCCGGTCCTCGACGGCATCGCCGCGACCGTCCGCCTCGCCGCGGAGCAGCCGGCGACCCGCGTGCTCATCCTGACCACGTTCGACCTGGACGAGTACGTCTACGACGCCCTGAGGGCAGGGGCCAGCGGATTCCTGCTCAAGGATGTCACCGGCGACCGCCTCATCGAGGGCGTCCGGCTCGTCGCCGACGGCTCCATGCTCCTCGGCCCCCAGGTGACGCGCCGCCTCGTCGACGACTTCGCCGGGCGGGCCGCGACGCGCGACGTGATCGGGCTCGACACCCTCACCGCACGCGAGACCGAGGTGCTCCTCGAGGTGGCCCGCGGCCGGTCCAACACCGAGATCGCCGCCGAGCTGTTCATCGGGGACGAGACCGTCAAGTCCCACGTCTCGGAGATCCTGCGCAAGCTCGGCTGCCGCGACCGCGTCCAGCTCGTCATCACCGCCTACGAGGCCGGGCTGGTGCGCTGACTTCCGGCGGTGACGACGACCTCCCGGACGGGTGCAGTACCGGGTACCCCCGTAGACGCGCCGCACGGTCCACGTTAGGTTCACCCCCAGGCAGGCGTCGACGCCGACGTCGTGCGCCCCGACGTCGATCCGGAGGACCCATGCTCGACCACACCGTCCGCACCTATCGCGCCGACGAGCCGCTGGCCCGCACCGACCAGCTCGCCTGGAAGATCGCCGACGTCGCGGCGGAGCAGCTCGAGCCGCTCCCGGAGGTCACCGACATGGTGATCAACCGGATCATCGACAACGCCGCGGTGGCCACGGCGTCCCTGGGCCGCGCGCCGATCCTGGCCGCCCGCGCCCAGGCCGAGGCGCACCCGGTCTCGCGCGGCGGCTCCGGGTCGACGGTCTTCGCCTCGCAGCACCGCACCAGCCCCGAGTGGGCGGCCTGGGCCAACGGCGTGGCCGTGCGCGAGCTGGACTACCACGACACGTTCCTCGCCGCGGAGTACTCCCACCCGGGCGACAACATCCCCCCGATCCTCGCCGTCGCCCAGCACCTGGGCCGGGACGGCGCCGAGCTGCTGCGCGGCATCGTCACCGGGTACGAGATCCAGGTGAACCTGGTCAAGGGCATCTGCCTGCACGAGCACAAGATCGACCACGTCGCGCACCTGGGACCGAGCGCCGCGGCGGGGATCGGCACGCTGCTGGGGCTGCCGAACGAGACCATCTACCAGGCCGTCGGCCAGGCCCTGCACACGACGACGGCGACGCGACAGTCCCGCAAGGGCGAGATCTCCACCTGGAAGGCCCACGCACCCGCCTTCGCCGGCAAGATGGCGATCGAGGCGGTCGACCGGGCCATGCGCGGCCAGACGTCCCCGAGCCCGATCTACGAGGGCACGGACGGCTTCATCGCCTGGATGCTCTCGGGCCCCGAGGCGCGCTACACCGTGCCGCTGCCCACCCGGGGCGAGGACCGCCGCGCCATCCTGGACACCTACACCAAAGAGCACTCCGCCGAGTACCAGGCCCAGGCGTGGATCGACCTGGCACGCCGGCTGGGCACCGAGCGTCCCGAGCTGCGCGAGGCCAAGTCGGTGCGCTCCATCGTGCTGCACACGTCGCACCACACCCACTACGTCATCGGCTCCGGGTCCGGCGACCCGCAGAAGTACGACCCGACGGCGAGCCGCGAGACGCTCGACCACTCGATCCCGTACATCTTCACCGTCGCCCTCCAGGACGGCGCGTGGGACCACGCCGCCAGCTACGCCCCGGAGCGCGCCGGCCGACCGGACACCGTCGAGCTGTGGCGCAAGGTCACCACGGCCGAGGACCCGGAGTGGACGCGCCGCTACCACTCGGCCGACCCGGACGAGAAGTCGTTCGGCGGCCGGGTGGAGATCGAGCTGGCCGACGGCGAGACGATCGTCGACGAGATCGCCGTCGCGGACGCCCACCCCTACGGAGCACGGCCCTTCGGCCGCGAGCAGTACGTGGCGAAGTTCCGCACCCTGGCCGACGGCGTGCTGGCGCCCGAGGAGATCGACCGCTTCCTCGACGTCGCCCAGCGGCTGCCGAAGCTGAGCGCGGAGGAGCTCTCCGAGCTCACCGTCACCCCGGCGTCCGACCCGATGGCCGGCGCCGACCTGCGGGGCGGGATCTTCTGATGCTGTACTCGGACCTCACCCCTGCCGCCAAGCGCGCCGCGTTCCGCGAGCGCCTGACCTCCGGGGAGCTGCTGCAGCTCCCGGGGGCGTTCAACCCGCTCTCGGCCCGGCTGATCGAACGCCACGGGTTCGACGGCGTCTACGTCTCGGGTGCCGTCGTCGCGGCCGACCTGGGCCTGCCCGACGTCGGTCTGACGACGCTGAGCGAGGTCGCCGGCCGGGCGAGCCAGATCGCCCGCATGACCGACCTGCCGACGCTGGTGGACGCCGACACCGGGTTCGGCGAGGCCATGAACGTGGCCCGTACGGTCCAGACCATGGAGGACGCCGGCGTCGCCGGGCTCCACATCGAGGACCAGGTCAACCCCAAGCGCTGCGGCCACCTCGACGGCAAGCAGGTGGTCGACGAGGCCACCGCCCTGCAGCGGATCCGCGCGGCCGTCACCGCTCGCCGCGACGAGAACCTGCTGATCATGGCGCGCACCGACATCCGGGCGGGGGCGGGGCTGGACGCCGCGATCGACCGTGCCCGGGCGCTCGTGGAGGCCGGGGCGGACGCCGTCTTCCCGGAGGCGATGCGCGACCTCGACGAGTTCGCCGCGATGACGGACGCGCTCGAGGTGCCGGTCCTGGCGAACATGACCGAGTTCGGCAAGTCTGAGCTCTTCACCGCCGACCATCTGCGCGACGCCGGGATCGCCCTGGTGATCTACCCCGTCTCGCTGCTGCGCCTGGCCATGGGCGCCGCCGACCGCGGCCTGACGGCGCTGCGCGCCGAGGGGTCGCTCGCCTCGCAGGTCGAGCACATGCAGACCCGGGCCGACCTGTACGAGCTGCTCGACTACCCGGCGTACAACACCTTCGACGCCGGGGTGTACGACTTCTCCCTCGAGGGCCACCACCACTGACCCGCGAGAGATCCCGAGACGACACCGCGCACACCGCGTCCGTCATCCGAGCGAAGGAGCACCGATGACCGAGTCCCGCCGCACCGACGAACCAGAGATCCACAAGGGGCTCGCCGGTGTGTACGCCGACACCACGGCCGTGTCCAAGGTCGACCCGGCGTCGAACTCCCTGCTGTACCGGGGCTACCCCGTGCAGGACCTGGCCGACACCCAGCCCTTCGAGGCGGTGGCCCACCTGCTGTGGCACGGCGAGCTGCCCACGGACGCCGAGCTGGAGACGCTGCGGGCGACCGAGCGTGCGCACCGCGACCTCGGCGACGACGTGCGCACGGCGATCGACCTGCTGCCCACCGACGCCCACCCCATGGACGACGTGCGCACGGCGCTGAGCGTCATCGGCGCGCGGGAGACCGCCGGGGTCGACCTGCTCGCGCTGGCCGACGCGGGGACGACGGCGGAGCACGCCGTGCGGCTGTTCGCCGAGCTGCCCGCGGTGGTCGCCTACACCCAGCGGCGCCGCCACGGCCAGGAAGCCGTCGCCCCACGCGACGACCTGGACCACGCGGCGAACACGCTGTGGATGACGTTCGGCACCGAGCCGGACGAGACCGTCGTGGACGCCTTCAACCGCTCGATGATCCTGTACGCCGAGCACTCCTTCAACGCCTCGACGTTCACCGCCCGGGTGGTGGCCTCCACCCTCAGCGACGTGCACTCGGCCGTCGTCGCCGCCGTCGGCGCCCTCAAGGGGCCGCTGCACGGCGGGGCGAACGAGGCGGTCATGCACGCCTTCACCGAGATCGGGTCGGCCGACCGGGCCGAGGCGTGGCTGGACGAGGCGCTGGCGGCCAAGCGCAAGGTCATGGGCTTCGGCCACCGGGTCTACAAGCACGGCGACTCCCGGGTGCCGACGATGAAGGCCGCCCTGGACGACCTGGTCGAGCACTTCGACCGCCAGGATCTCGGCGACCTGTACGCGGCGCTGGAGTCGGCGTTCGTCGAGCGCAAGGGGATCTACCCGAACCTCGACTACCCGGCCGGGCCCGCCTACCACCTCATGGGGTTCGACACCGAGACGTTCACCCCGCTGTTCGTCGCGGCCCGCGTCACCGGCTGGACGGCGCACATCGCCGAGCAGCAGGCGGCGAACTCGCTGATCCGCCCGCTCTCGTCGTACGTGGGGCACGAGCGCCGAGACGTCCCGCGCCCCTGACGCTGTTTCGCCCGCCCCACAGCCCCGTCGCCCCGGTCGCCCCGTCGCCCGTTGTGGGCATGAAATCTGCAGGTCGGCACCCGCCAGGAGCTGCAGATTTCATGCCCACAACGGTGGGATGGGGCGCGATCAGGGGTGGGGCGGGGCGCGATCAGGGGTGCGGGCGCGGCTGGGTCAGGAGGGCAGCTCCTGGTTGGGCCCGAAGTCGTCGCGGAACGAGGGGCCGCGGGCCGCGAGCTCCTCGGCGTAGGAGGCCGCCCACTCGCCGTAGGGCCGCACGGCCAGCGACTCGTTGGAGAACCGCCGGTCGTCCGTGATCTCGGTGACGCAGAAGTCCGGGATCTGCAGCTCCGTGACCGGCCCCGACCGCTCGCACTCGGCGACGATCAAGGGGTGGTTCGCCCCGCCGAAGACGTCGATCGACCAGCCGTCGGCGCCGAGCCAGGCGGCGTACCGGGTCTTGACGACCCGCGCACCACCGCGACGGACGAGCTCGACGGCGACGAGCGGGTCGAGCTGCCGCTCGGCCTCGTACCGGGTACCGCCGGCCGAGGGGCCCTTGACCGTCATCGCCGCGAAGTCGACCCGGTCGCGCCAGACGTCGAGGACCTCGCGCGCGTCGCTGCGCCCGTCCAGGGCGGCGTCCACTCCCCCGGCCTGGGCACGCACGCGCAGCGCGTAGCCGCCGTCGGACAGGAAGTAGGACTGGACGATCAGCGACGGAGCGTCGCGCAGCACGTCGGGCAGGTCGCGCACGAGGAACCGGCGCTCGAACTCGAAGTCTGAGTAGTCCGTGGACATGTCCCCGAGACTACGCCCGCCCTCGCGGCTCAGTGCCAGGTGGAGACTTCCTCGACCCCGGGGCGGAACTCGAAGTGCCACGGCTCGTACTTGCCGGAGCCGCCGCGCTGCGCCCACGGCGGGTTCTCCCAGCCGTACATCGGGGCGTTGTCCCAGAGCCAGCCGTAGACCTCGGAGCTCCCGGTCTCCTTCGAGCAGAGGTCGATGGCCAGGCCCCAGCCGTGCATCGACGTGCCCGGCGTCGCGGCGAGGTAGCCGCGGCTGGCCTTGACGGCGTACTGCGAGGAGAGCGAGCGGTAGCTGTCGACCAGGCACAGGTTCCGGCCGAAGCGCGCCTTGAACGCCTCGTTGAGCGCGCTCAGCGAGACGGCGGCGTCCGGCCGCAGCTGCTCGCCGCCCTGCCACAGGTCGCAGAGCGAGTGGTCGGCGAGCCGACCGTTGCTCCCCTCGACGGGGGCGTCCGGGTCGCAGTCCGGCAGCGGCTCACGGTCGGCGGTCGCACGGCTGGCGACGTCCATGTTGCGCTCGCGCGGCACGGCCGCGATGGCGGAGGCGGTCGGGGGCGCCGTCGTGCCGGACTCCAGCAGCGACAGCGTGGACGGGCCGGACGGCTGCGTCTCCCGGTCGAACGGCGACCGTTCGTCGCCCTGGGCGCCGGCGGTCAGCGGGCCGGCGATCGTCACCGCGGCGAGAGAGCCCAGCACGGTGGCCCGCGTCACCCAGGTGTGGCCTGCCGGTGCGGCGTGCGCGCCACGGGCCCGGGACCGTCCTCCGGAGGACCGGCGTCGCGACGTCCGTGCCGCGCGACCCTGCTCGGCCTCGCGGAGCTCACGGCGGGAGCGCGGAGCGGGTGCGTCGCCCTGCGACGTCGTGTCCACGCCACCTCCTGCATCCGTCCCCGCCGAGCGCGGGTCACACGTCCTACCGACATCCCGACCGACCTGCGACGACGCCCTGGACGAGCACGTCACGGCCGATCTGTGACCGCACCTTAGCGGTGACCCGACTCACGTCCAAGTCCCAGGTTGTTCACACCCTGTTCAGACCTCACCGACGGCGCTGCATCGCGTCACGGACCTCGCCGACCAGCTCCTCGAGGATGTCCTCGAGGAAGACGACGCCGACCGTGCGGCCCGCGTCGTCGACCCGGGCGAGGTGCGCGCCGGAACGCTGCATCGCCCGCAGGGTGTCCTCGACCTCGTCGGTCGGGTCGACCGTCGCCATGGCCCGGACCCGCCACATCGGCACCGGCCGCGACCGGTTGCCGTTGGTGGCGTACAGGACGTCCTTGAGGTGCAGGTAGCCGAGCAGCCGTGCCGCCCCGCCGCCGTCATCGACGGACTCGGCCTCGGCCTCGGTCTCGGTCTCGATCATCGGGAACCGGCTGTAGCCGGTGCGCGAGACCTCGTGCTCGACGTCGTCGGGTGTCGCGCCGGGCGACACCGTCACGAGCGCGTCGACGGGGACCATGACGTCGCGGGCGGTGCGCGAGGAGAACTCGATCGCGCCGGTGAGCAGCCCCTGGTCGTCCTCCAGCACGCCCTCGGCGCGGGAGGCCTCGACGATCGACTGCACCTCCTCGACCGTGAAGGCCGAGGCGACCTCGTCCTTCGGCTCGACACCCAGCATCCGGATGACGTGGTTGGCGACCCAGTTCAGCGCCACGATGATCGGCCGGACCACGCGCGCGATGAAGACGAGCGGCGGAGCGAACCACAGCGCGGCCCGCTCCGGACCGGTGACGGCCAGGTTCTTCGGCACCATCTCGCCGAGCACGACGTGCAGGTAGACCACGATGCCGAGCGCGATGACCAGCGCCACCGGGTGGACCAGCTGCTCCGGGATCCCCATCCGCTCGAAGGGGCCCTCGAGCAGGTGCGCGAGCGCCGGCTCGGCGATGATGCCCAGACCGGTCGAGCACACGGTGATGCCGAGCTGGGCGCACGCCAGCATGAGCGAGACGTTCTCCATCGCCCACAGGACGACCTTGGCGCGCTTCTCCCCCGCCTGTGCGCGCGGCTCGATGGTCGAGCGCCGCACGGACAGCACGGCGAACTCCGCGCCGACGAAGAAGGCGTTGCCCACGAGCAGCAGCAGGCCGATCAGCAGGGCGGTCCCGGTGCTCATGCCGTCACCTCCTGCCCGGATCGCACGCGCAGCCGTTCGACGCGGCGTCCGTCGACCAGGTCGACGCGCAGGACGACGTCCTCGCAGGCGACCTCGTCACCGACCTGCGGCAAGCGGCCCAGCCGTTCCATGACGAGCCCGCCGAGGGTCTCGTAGGACGGCGACTCCGGCACGCGCAGCCCGGTCGACTCCTCCAGCTCGTCGGGCCGCAGGACGCCGGGGACGGACCAGGCGCCGTCCGCGAGCCGCGCCACGCCGCCGCGACGCCGGTCGTGCTCGTCGGTGACGTCGCCGACGAGCTCCTCGACGACGTCCTCCAGGGTCACGACACCGGAGGTGCCGCCGTACTCGTCGACCACCACGGCCATCTGCAGCCCGAGCCCGCGCAGCTCGACGAGCAGCGGGCCGAGGCTGACGGTCTCGGGCACGCGCGGCGCGTCGACCATCAGCGCCCCCGCGGGCACGTCGTCGCGCCGGTCGAACGGCACCGAGACCGCCCGACGCAGGTGCACGAGGCCGACGACGTCGTCGCGGTCGTCGCCGATCACCGGGAACCGCGAGTGGCCGGTGCGGTGCGCGAGCCCGACGACCTCGGTCGCGCTCGTGTCCCGGTTGACCACGACCATGCGGGTGCGGTCGGTCATCACGTCGCGTGCGGCCAGCTCGTCCAGCTCCAGGGAGTTGGCCAGCAGGGTCGCGGTGCCCTTCTCCAGCGTCCCTTCCTGGGCCGAGCGCCGCACGAGCGAGATCAGCTCGGTGGCCGAGCGCGCGCCGGAGAGCTCCTCGCGCGGCTCGACGCCCATCCGCCGCAGGATGGCGTTCGCCGACCCGTTGAGGACGCGGATGAGCGGGCCCGCCGCGATGGTGAAGGCCCGCTGCAGCGGCACGACCGCCCGGGCGGTGCCGTGCGGCGCCGACAGGGCGAAGTTCTTGGGGATCAGCTCGCCGAAGAGCATCGAGAATCCGTTGACCACGACGAGCGCGAGCACGACGGCGAGCACGGCGGAGGCGCCCTCGCCCAGCGGCGTCGCCGCGAACGAGGCGCCGAACAGCGACAGCAGCGCGGGCTGGGCCGTGTAGCCGAGCAGGATGGTGGTGGCGGTGATCCCGACCTGCGCGGAGCTGAGCTCCGTGGACAGGTGCTTGAGCCCGGCTCGGACGATACGGTCCCGACGATCGGGACCTGTCCGGCCGGGCGAGGGACTGTCGCCCTCCTCGTCGTCGGCCCCCACGACCGCGGGGTCCAGGGTCACGAGGGAGAACTCGCTCGCCACGAAGATCGCGGTACCGGCCGTGAGCAGCACACCGACACCGAGCATGAGCACGTCGGTCAGCACGGGAGGCCCCGCAGACCGGTATATCGACTGTCGTCCATCGCGCACAGATGCTATCCGCTCCGCGGCGGCGCACGCCACGCCAGCCGATGCCCAGCGAAGACACAGGGTGTGCGTGCAAGATGGGGTCATGACCACCACTGCGAGCGGCCCCGGGCAGGGGCAGCAGAACGCCACGGTGCTCGTCGTCGAGGACGAGCCGGCCATCGCGACGGCCATCGCGCAGCGCCTCTCCGCCGAGGGCTGGCGCGTCGAGGTCGCCCGCGACGGCCTCGCCGGTGTCGACGCCGCCGCCCGGCTCCACCCCGACGCCGTGGTGCTCGACGTCATGCTGCCCGGGATCGACGGGCTGGAGGTCTGCCGGCGGATCCAGGCGGACCACCCGACCCCGATCCTCATGCTCACCGCGCGCGACGACGAGACGGACATGATCATCGGCCTCGGCGTGGGCGCCGACGACTACATGACGAAGCCGTTCTCGATGCGGGAGCTGGTCGCCCGCGTCAAGGCGCTGCTGCGTCGGGTGGAGCGTGCCGCGCAGGCCGCGGCGTCGGCCCCTGCCGAGCCCCCGCTGGTCGCCGGCGACGTGACGATCGACCGCGCCCAGCGGCGGGTCCACCGCGAGGGCGAGGAGGTGCACCTGACGCCGACGGAGTTCGAGCTGCTGGTGATGCTCGCCAGCGCGCCCAAGACGGTCCAGACCCGCGAGAAGCTGCTCGCCGAGGTCTGGGACTGGGCCGACGCCAGCGGGACGCGCACGGTGGACTCGCACATCAAGGCCCTGCGCCGCAAGCTCGGGCCGGAGCTGATCCGCACGGTGCACGGGGTCGGCTACGCGTTCGAACCGCCGGCGGGCTGAGCGTGCCCGCCGCGCGCGACGACGACGGCGGCCGACGGCGGGAGCACCGGCTCCCGGACGTCCGCCCCCTGGACCCCATCCACTCGCTCAAGGCCAAGCTGGGTCTGCTGGTGGTCGCCAGCGTGACCGTCGGGGTGCTCATCACCTGGGTGGGCCTGCGCAACGAGTTCGGGCCCAGCCGGACCTTCCCCCTGGCGATCATCGTCTCGCTGGTGCTCACCCAGCTCCTCGCCCGCGGCATGACGTCTCCGCTGCGGCAGATGACGGCGGCGGCCCAGGCGATGGCGGACGGCGACTACTCCATCCGGGTGCGCTCCACGAGCCGTGACGAGGTCGGCCAGCTCGCCGAGGCCTTCAACACGATGGCGGGCGACCTGGAGTCGTCCGACCGGATCCGCCGCGACCTCATCGCCAACGTCTCCCACGAGCTGCGCACCCCGGTGGCCGCGCTGCAGGCCCAGCTCGAGAACCTCGTCGACGGTGTCTCCGAGCCCACCCCGGCGACCCTCGAGCTGTCGCTGGAGCAGACGGAACGCCTCACCCGGCTGGTCACCTACCTGCTCGACCTGTCACGGGTGGAGGCGGGCGCGTCGGCGCTGACGCTGACGCAGTTCTCCGTGGGCGACTTCCTCGAGGAGTGCGCCGAGTCGATGTCGATGGTCGACGCCGCCAAGGGGCTGCACTACGTCGTCGACGTCACTCCCGAGGACCTCGGTCTGGAGGCCGACGTCGAACGGCTGCGCCAGGTGGTCACCAACCTGCTGCAGAACGCGATCCGGCACTCGCCGCACGGTGGCACGGTCCGGCTGGACGCCTACCCGGACCGCGACGACGTCGTCATCGAGGTGAGCGACGAGGGGCCGGGGATCGCTCCGGAGGACCGCGAGCGCGTGTTCGAGCGGTTCGCCAGCGGCGCCCCGAGCGTGCGGTCGCTGGCCAGCACCAGCGGCGGGACGGGGATCGGGCTGGCGATCGTGCGGTGGGCCGTGGACCTGCACGGCGGTCACGTCGAGGTCGCCGACACCGAGGTCGGTGCCACCATGCGGGTCGCGCTGCCCGCGGAGGCCCGCCCCGCCCCCGGGGTCACCACCGAGTGACGACACCATGTCACATCGTGAGATCGGTCACAGGGAAACCTGACCGACTCACGGACGTGAGCGGGCCATGACGCCGGACGAGACAACCTTTGACGACGTATTACCGACCCGTCACGCAGGGGTGGCAGAGCCCTTGTGCGCCGCACGACGGCGCGGAACGGGTGACTCTGCACAGGCGCCAGGACGGCTTAGGCTGGTGGGTGCCCGACCATCGGGCAGCAGTACAACGCATGCAATCTGGGAAGTGGGCGATCCGGGCGTGGTGTCCCCCAAGGCAGGGTCAGAGTCGATCAGCGCCGAGAGCGCGTCGTTCGGGGCCAACGAGTGGCTCGTCGACGAGCTCTACGAGCAGTACCTGAAGGACAAGAACGCGGTCGACCCCGCGTGGTGGGACTTCTTCGAGGACTACACCCCGGGCGAGAGCAGCGAGGCGTCGGCGAACGGTACGCCGGCCCCGTCCGGCGGGTCGGCGTCGTCGGCGACCACCGCCCCCGCGAAGACCGACGCCGGCGCGAGCACCGTCGCCGCCCCGGGCGACGACACCGCGGGCGAGGGCTCCGAGCCGGCCCAGGGAACGTCCTCGGCCGCCTCCGGGACGGCCGCGGCCGAGGCCTCCCAGGAGTCCACCCCTGCGCTCGTGCCGGCCGACCCGGAGATCTCCGCGGCCGACGCACCGGTGGCCGAGGCGCTGCCGGCCACGGCCCCGTACGCCGAGGTCGCGCGCACCGAGCCCGAGTCCGACGAGGACGAGGCCACGGACGACGTCCAGAAGCTGCGCGGCCCCGCCGCGCGCGTCGTGACGAACATGGAGGCCTCGCTCGAGGTGCCGACGGCGACGTCGGTGCGTGCGGTCCCCGCCAAGCTGATGGTCGACAACCGGATCGTCATCAACAACCACCTCAAGCGCGGCCGCGGCGGCAAGATCTCCTTCACCCACCTCATCGGGTTCGCCCTCGTCGAGGCGCTGGCGGACATGCCGGTCATGAACGCGCACTACGAGCAGACCGACGGCAAGCCGCACGTCGTCCAGCCCGCGCACGTCGGGTTCGGCCTCGCCATCGACCTCGCCAAGCCGGACGGCTCGCGTCAGCTGCTCGTGCCGAGCATCAAGAAGGCCGAGGAGCTCGACTTCGCCGGGTTCTGGGCCGCCTACGAGGAGCTGGTGCGCAAGGCGCGCGGCGGCAAGCTCGGCATGGACGACTTCGCCGGCACGACGATCTCGCTGACCAACCCCGGCGGCATCGGCACCGTCCATTCCGTGCCGCGCCTCATGCAGGGGCAGGGCACGATCATCGGCGTCGGCGCCATGGACTACCCGGCCGAGTTCGCCGGCGCGTCCGAGGAGCAGCTCGCCCGGATGGGCGTCTCGAAGGTCATGACGGTCACCTCGACCTACGACCACCGCATCATCCAGGGCGCCCAGTCGGGTGAGTTCCTCAAGATCCTGGCCGGCAAGCTGCTCGGCCTCGACGGCTTCTACGACCGAGTGTTCGCCGCTCTGCGGATCCCGTACGAGCCCGTGCGCTGGGTCCGGGACAACACCGTCGACTCGGACGTCGAGGCGGCCAAGCCGGCCAAGATCGCCGAGCTCATCCACTCCTACCGCTCGCGCGGGCACCTCATGGCGGACACCGACCCGCTCGCCTACCGCCAGCGCAAGCACCCGGACCTGGACATCCAGAACCACGGCCTGACGCTGTGGGACCTGGACCGCACGTTCCCGACCGGCGGGTTCGGCGGCACCCCGAAGGCCACGCTGCGCGACACCCTCGGCCTGCTGCGCGACTCCTACTGCCGCTCGATCGGCATCGAGTACATGCACCTGTCCGACCCGGCGCAGCGCAAGTGGTTGCAGGACCGGCTCGAGCACGGGTACGCCCGCACCCCCCGCGAGGACCAGCTGCGCATCCTGCGCCGGCTGAACTCCGCCGAGGCCTTCGAGACCTTCCTGCAGACCAAGTACGTCGGCCAGAAGCGCTTCTCCCTGGAGGGCGGCGAGGCCGTCATCCCGCTGCTGGACGCGATCCTGTCCAAGGCCGCCGAGAGCGGGCTGGACGAGGTCGGCGTCGGCATGGCCCACCGCGGCCGGCTCAACGTGCTGGCCAACATCGCCGGCAAGAGCTACGGCCAGATCTTCAAGGAGTTCGAGGGCCAGCTCGACCCGAAGTCCGTGCAGGGCTCGGGTGACGTCAAGTACCACCTCGGCACCGAGGGCACGTTCACCGCCGAGACCGGCGCGACGACGAAGGTCTACCTGGCGGCCAACCCCTCCCACCTGGAGGCCGTGGACCCGGTGCTCGAGGGCATCGTGCGCGCCAAGCAGGACCGGATCGACCTCGGCGGCGACGGCTTCTCCGTGCTGCCGCTGCTCATCCACGGCGACGCCGCCTTCGCCGGCCAGGGAGTCGTGCCGGAGGTGCTCAACCTCGCCCAGCTGCGCGGGTACCGCACCGGCGGCACGATCCACGTGGTCATCAACAACCAGGTCGGCTTCACCACGGGCCCGTCCTCGTCCCGCTCGACGACGTACTCGACCGACGTGGCCAAGGGCTACCAGGTCCCGGTCTTCCACGTGAACGGTGACGACCCCGAGGCCTGCGTGCGCGTGGCCGAGCTCGCCTTCGCCTACCGCGAGCAGTTCGACCGCGACGTCATCATCGACATGGTCTGCTACCGCCGGCGCGGCCACAACGAGGGCGACGACCCCTCGATGACGCAGCCGCTGATGTACAACCTCATCGAGGCCAAGCAGTCGGTGCGCAAGCTGTACACGAAGAACCTCGTGGCCCGCGGCGACATCACCGTCGAGGAGGCCGAGCAGGCGCTCAAGGACTACCAGGCCCAGCTCGAGCGCGTCTTCACCGAGACCAAGGGCATGTCCTCGGACCGCCCCTCGGGCACCGAGGAGATCGCCGGGCTGGAGCGTCCGGAGTCCCAGCGCGAGGACGCCGGCACGATGGTCGGCTGGCAGACGGCCGTCTCGCACTCCGTGCTGGAGCGGGTGGGCGACGTCCACGTCCAGCCGCCGGAGGGCTTCACCGTCCACCCGAAGCTCGGCAAGCTCCTGGACAAGCGCCAGATCATGGCCAAGGAGGGCGACATCGACTGGGGCTTCGGCGAGCTCGTGGCCTTCGGGTCGCTGCTCATCGAGGGCACGCCGGTCCGCCTGGCCGGTCAGGACTCGCGCCGCGGGACGTTCACCCAGCGGCACGCCGTGCTGCACGACCGGCACACGGGCGCCGAGTGGACCCCGCTGCTCTACCTCTCCGGCGACCAGGCGAAGTTCTGGGTCTACGACTCCTCGCTCAGCGAGTACGCCGCGCTCGGCTTCGAGTACGGCTACTCCGTCGAGCGCCCCGACGCCCTGGTGCTGTGGGAGGCGCAGTTCGGCGACTTCGTCAACGGCGCCCAGACCGTGATCGACGAGTTCATCTCGTCGGCCGAGCAGAAGTGGGGCCAGAACTCCTCGGTCGTCATGCTGCTCCCGCACGGCTACGAGGGGCAGGGGCCCGACCACTCCTCGGCCCGCCTGGAGCGCTTCCTCCAGCTCGCCGCCGAGAACAACATGACCGTGGCGCAGCCCTCCACCCCCGCGTCGTACGCGCACCTGCTGCGCCGGCAGGCCTACGACCGCCCGCGCCGGCCGTTGGTGGTCATGACGCCGAAGCAGCTGCTGCGCCTCAAGGCCGCGGCCTCGAGCGTCGAGGACTTCACGACCGGCACCTTCGAGCCCGTGCTCGAGGACACCGAGGTGGCCCGCGGGAACCTCGACCCGGCCGGCGTGCGCCGACTCGTGCTCTGCACGGGCCGCGTCTACTACGACCTCGTCGCCGAGCGCAGCAAGCGCGGTGACACCGCCACGGCCATCGTGCGCATGGAGCAGCTCTACCCGTTCCCGGAGGAGCAGCTGCGGGCCGAGTTCGCGAAGTACCCGGACGCCGAGGTCGTCTGGGTCCAGGACGAGCCGCAGAACCAGGGCGCGTGGTCCTACCTGCACCTGGCGATGCCCGAGGACCTGCCCCGGGTGCAGGTCGTCTCCCGGCCGGCGTCGGCGTCCACGGCCGCCGGCACGGCCAAGCGTCACCGCGAGGAGCAGGAGATCCTGCTGGACCAGGTGTTCAGCCGCTGACCGTCGCCGTCAGGCAGCACGAAGGGCCCGGGAGCCGTCGCTCCCGGGCCCTTCGTGCGTCCCCGGCGATCGGGTCCGGTGCGGGCGGTCCGGACCCGCGCGGTCAGCCCCGGCTCACCACCTGTCGTGCACGTGCTCGCGGATCGAGGAGTCGTAGAGGTCGCGCACGCGGGAGGCGAACAGCGGTCCCAGGCTGCCGGCCTCGCCGGCCGCGGCGTTGAGCCGGGCCTGCTCCGGGGTGCGCGCACCGGGGATCACGGTCGAGACGCCCGGGCTCTGCCAGATCCACGCGATCGCGGCCTGGGCGGGCGTGAGGTCCTGCTCGAGCCCCTCGGCGAGCTCGGTGAAGGACGCGGCCGCCTCGACGCCGACGTCGAACGGGACGCCCGAGAACGTCTCGCCCACGTCGAAGGCCTCGCCGCCACGGTTGAACGTGCGGTGGTCGTTCTCGGCGAAGGTGGTGTCCTTCGTGTACCGGCCCGACAGCAGGCCGGACGCCAGCGGGACCCGGGCGATGATGCCGACCCCGGCCTCGGACGCCGCCGGCAGGACCTTCTCCAGCGGCTTGTGCCGGAAGGCGTTGAGGATGATCTGCACCGTCGCGACCCCGGGACGGGCGATGGCCGTCAGGGCCTCGTCGACGGTCTCCACGGAGACGCCGTAGGAGGCCATGGCACCCTCGTCCACCAGCGTGTCCAGGGCGTCGTACACCTCGTCGCGCGAGTACACCGGCGTCGGCGGGCAGTGCAGCTGGACCAGGTCGAGGGTGTCCACGCCGAGGTTGGCGCGCGACCGGTCGGTCCAGGACCGGAAGTTCTCCAGGACGTAGTTCTCCGGGACCTGGTCCGCGCGGCGCCCCATCTTCGTCGCCACGGTGAGGCCCTCGTCGCGGTGGTCGGCGAGGAACGCGCCGACCGTCTGCTCGCTGCGGCCGTCGCCGTAGACGTCCGCGGTGTCGTAGAAGGTCACCCCGGCCTCGAGCGACGCCTCGAGCACGGCGCGCGCGTCAGCGTCGCTCACCTCGCCCCAGTCCGCGCCGAGCTGCCAGGTGCCCAGGCCGACGACCGAGACCATCCGACCGGTCCGGCCGAGTACCCGCTTCTGCATCACTGTCCTCCAAGTCCGAGGGGGTCGACCTTCACACGGTACGCGGGACGCACCGATCAGGCTTGCCGACTACGGTGTGACCGTGAACACGAGCCCGAGCACCGAGACGGCACCCACGCCGTCCGGCACCCAGTACCACCTGTCCGCCGGCACCCACCGCGCCACGATCGCCGAGGTCGGAGCCATGGTGCGCGAGTACACCGTCGACGGCCTCGACGTCTTCGTGCCGTTCGCCGAGCACGAGCCCGCACCGGTCTTCAACGCCGCCGTGCTGGTCCCGTGGCCCAACCGTCTGCGCGACGGCCGGTACACCGCCGACGGCGAGACGTACCAGCTCCCGCTGAGCGAGCCCGACCGCGGCACGGCCCTGCACGGGCTCGGCTGCTGGTACCGCTGGTCGGCCGTCGAGGTCGCCGACGACGCGGTCACGCTGGAGCTGGCGCTGCCCGCGCAGAAGGGCTGGCCGTTCCAGCTCACCACCCGCGTGCGCTACTCCCTGGACGCCGAGCGCGGCCTCGAGATCCGGGTGACCACCCGCAACGTCGGCACCGGCACGGCGCCCTACGGCGTCGGGTTCCACCCCTGGCTCTCCGCCGGCGGTGCCGACCTCGACGAGTGCACCGTGCGCCTGGACGCCACCGAGCACGTCACCGTCGACGACCGGCTGCTGCCCACCGGCGTCGAACCGGTCACCGGCGACCACGACCTGCGCGCGACGCGCTCGCTGGCCGGGCTCGACCTGGACGACGCCTGGGTCTCGGCCACCCGGGACGACGACGGACTGTCGTGGTGCCGGCTGGGGCGCCCCGACGGGCGGACCGCTGCCGTCTGGATGGACGACTCGATGGACTGCTGGCAGGTCTGCTCGGCGAACCACATCGCCGGCCACGAGCGCTTCGGCCTGGCCGCCGAGCCCATGAGCTGCTACGCCGACGCCTTCAACTCCGGCGACCGGCTCGTCCGACTGGCTCCGGGCGACTCCCACGAGGTCCGCTGGGGTGCCACCCTGCTGTGACGAACCATGCCAGAACGGCTCGTCCGCGACGAGATGTCACGAACCGGGCGCCGGTCACTCCCTGCGGAGGGGTGCCGCCGGCGCCCGGCGTGGGATCATGCCGTGCCGAGCCAGGGCACGGAACAATGGCGGCGCAACACAGTGACTCGGCAGGGGACGGTGACAGGTCGTGACGGACCGCGAGGTGCGCATCTGCGTGGTGGGTGACGAGCTCAGCGTGGGCGTCGGTGACGGCCGCGCCCTGGGCTGGACCGGACGCGTGCTGGCGCGGACCCGGTTCGACCGGCCGGCGATGACCTTCACCCTGGCGGTGCCGGGCGAGACGACGTCGACCCTCGGTGCGCGCTGGGAGGCCGAGACCGAGCCGCGGTTCGGCCCGGAGCAGACCCACGACAACCGTCTCGTGGTCGCTCTGGGCCGCCACGACGTGGACTCGGGCCTGTCGGTCGCCCGGTCGCGGCTGAACCTCGCCAACATCCTCGACGTCGCCGACAACCGGCGCCTGTCGACGTTCGTCGTCGGCCCCCCGCCGGGGCGGCCGGAGGACGGCGGCCGGATCGCGGAGCTCTCCGCGGCCTTCCAGGACGTCGCGAGCCGTCGACGCGTGCCCTACGTGGACACCTACACCCCGCTCGCCCAGCACGAGCAGTGGCTGGCCGACCTCGCCACCACGGGGTCGACCTACCCCGGGCAGGCCGGCTACGGGCTCATGGCCTGGCTGGTGCTGCACACGGGCTGGCACTCGTGGCTCGGCCTGCCGCACGAGACGGAGTGACCGGGCGGCTCAGCCGCGCGAGACGATGACCCGCGCGCTGGTGACGGTGGCCGTCACGTAGGCGATGCTCCGGCCGTCGGTCGGGGTCTCGCCGTGGTCGACGGACAGCGTGCGCGTGGTCGAGGGCAGCACCTCGCCGTCGAGCACCGCCTGCCCGGCCGCGCCGCGCACCTTGAGGCTGACGGGGGTGCCGGCGTCGAGCCGGAGGGCGACGTCGCCCGAGACGGACTTGGCCGACACCATCGGGACGGTGCCGACGGCGGTGACCGCCACGGCACCGGACACGCTGCTCGTGGTGACCCGGCCGAGGGTGCCCTCCAGGGCGAGGGCGCCGGAGACGACCTGCGCCGAGACGTCGCCGGTGTGCCCCGAGGAGGCCACGTCGCCGGAGACGGACCGCAGGTACAGCGACCCGTGCGTGCCGGCGGTGCGCACGGTGCCGGTGACGGTCTTGACCACCGTCCCGGACGTGCCGGCGACCTCGACGTCCGCCTCGGTCGTGCCGACGTCGACCCGGACCTGCGGGGGGACGGTGACGTGCACGACGGCCCGCTCGGAGCTGCCGAGCGACCGCACGCGGGCCACGAACGCCTCGACCGCGTTCCGCTCGTAGCCGATGCGCAGCCGGTCGCCGTCGCGGTCGACCTGCAGCGGTTTCTCCCCGACCTCGAGCACCTCGAGCGTGACCTGGGTGGTCTCCGGGTCGACCGTGACGTCCGCCCGGCCGTCCTGGAGCCGGATCGTCAACGCACCCACGCCCGTGACCTCGACGGTCTGCGGGGCGGCGATCGCCCAGGACTCGGTGCTCATGCTGCCTCCAGGGAGCCGGTGACACGGGTCGTCGTGCGATTGTGGGATCATAGACCGACCCCCGACCACCTTCTCGTGAGGAGACGATCATGAGCAAGCGCGGAAACAAGCGTCGCGCCCGCAAGGGCAAGAACGCCAACCACGGCAAGCGTCCCAACGCCTGAGGACGCCCTGCACGACGACGGGCCGGCACCCTGCGGGGCGCCGGCCCGTCGTCGTCCCCGGACCGTCGTGACGGACGGCCGGTGCGGGTGCGCTCTCAGCCCGAGACGCGCATCACCGTGATCTGCTCACGGATGCGCAGGCGCAGCGTCGCGGGCGCCTGCTCCGCGCAGGACCGCTTGACGAGCTTCTTGACGAGCTCCTCGACGCTCAGCTCGGCCAGGCAGGGCGAGCAGTGCGCGACGTGCGCACGCATGCGGTGCTCGTCGTCCTCGGTCATCTCCGAGTCGAGGTACTCGTACAGGTGCCCCAGCGCGTGCTCGCAGTCGCTCTCGCCCTCGGCGGGCTCGTGCGGGATGGGGGTCACGTCCGCGCTCATGATTCTCCTCCGCGCGCTCCGGCGAGTCCTCGGTCGGCGGCGTAGTCCGCCAACAGCTCGCGCAGCTGCCGTCGTCCACGGTGCAGCCGGGACATCACGGTCCCGATCGGTGTACCCATGATCTCCGCGATCTCCTTGTAGGGGAACCCCTCGACGTCGGCGTAGTACACGACCATCCGGCGGTCCTCGGGCAGCTCCTGCAGCGCCCGCTTCACGTCGGAGTCCGGGAGCCGGTCGAGCGCCTCGGCCTCGGCCGAGCGGAGCCCCTGCGAGGTGTGGGTCGCCGCCCGGGCGATCTGCCAGTCCTCGATGTCGTCGGTCTGCGCCTGCTGCGGCTGCCGCTGCTTCTTGCGGTAGTTGTTGATGAAGGTGTTCGTCAGGATCCGGTACAGCCAGGCCTTGAGGTTGGTGCCGGGCTTGTACTGGTGGAAGGCGGCGAACGCCTTGGCGAACGTCTCCTGCACGAGGTCCTCGGCGTCGGCCGGGTTGCGCGTCATGCGCAGCGCCGCGGAGTACAGCTGGTCGATGTACTCCATCGCGTCGCGCTCGAAGCGCGCGGCACGGTCCGCCGCCGACTCCTCGTCCGGGGCGCGCTCGGTGTCCTCGCCGACCTCGTCGTCGGTCGGCTGAGGGGTGGTGGTCGCCGCGTCGTCATCCTGGGTCATCGCTGTCGAGCCTAGCCCCAGCGGCCAGCCGCCGCGGGGTACGTCCGGGGACGCCGCCGTCGGCCGACCGAGGTCGGAGGGAACGGAGAACAGGGTCGCGTCGCGCACCCCGCCCGCTGCGGGGGCGTCTCGAGTCATGCAGGCTTCCACACTGCGGTGCAACCAGGGACGGCCGACCGGCATTCCCCGCAGGTCAGCGCCCTGCATCGGCCGCCGCCACGACGCGGCGGCGCCGGGGCCCGTCCGGATCAGGACGCGACGTCCGCGAACCGCCGTCGGTAGGACGTCGGGCTGGTCCCGAGCAGGCGCGCGAAGTGGTGCCGCAGGACGGCGGCGCTGCCGAACCCGACGAGCCGGGCGACCTCCTCGACCGGGACGCCGGGCTGCTCCAGGAGCTCCTGCGCGCGGGCGACGCGCTGCCGCGTCAGCCAGGCACCCGGCGTCGTACCCGTCTCGGCGCGGAAGCGGCGGGCGAAGGTCCGGTCGGAGAGCATCGCGCGCCGCGCCAGCGCCGGCACGCTGTGGTCGAGCTCGAGGTGTCCGCGCATCCAGGCCAGCAGGTCGGCCAGCGAGTCGCCCTGCTGCGGGACGGGGTCGACGACGTACTGCGCCTGCCCGCCGTCGCGCTGCGGCGGGACGACCATGCGGCGGGCGACCGCACGGGCGGCCTCTCCCCCGAGCTCGGTGCGTACCAGGTTCAGGCACGCGTCGATGCCGGCGGCCGTGCCGGCGCTGGTGAGCACCCGACCGTCGGCGACGTAGAGCACGTCGGGATCGACGTCGGCCCGGGGCGCCGCCGCGGCGAGGCGGTCGGCGAACATCCAGTGGGTGGTGCAGCGCCGCCCGTCGAGCAGACCGGCCGCGGCGAGCACGAACGCGCCGGAGCACAGCGAGACGATCCAGGCGCCCCGCTCGTGCGCGGCCCGGATCGCGTCGAGGTACGCGGGCGGGACGTCGATGTGCTCGGCGTCGGTGAGGACGTCGTAGGCGACCACGACGACGACGTCGGCGTCCTCGGTCGCCTCGAGCCCGGCGTCGACGTGGACCGAGAACCCGCCCTTGGTCGGCACGGGTCCGGGCTCGGGCGTGCACAGCGTGAAGTCGAACGTCGGCCCGCCGGTGTCGCGGCGGTCGATGCCGAACACCTCGTAGGCGATACCCATCTCGAACGGCGCGACACCGGGGACGACGACGGCGGCCACCTTGTCGATCATCGCCTCAGCCTGGCACAGATGTGGCGGGATCTCGACTGACTGTGAGGATCGCGTTCGCAGCCTGATGGTGCTGGGCTGTGGATCGGTGGTCTTGAGCGTGACCCTTCGACTGACTGGTCTCGTGCCTTTCACACGACTTGTCCGCTCGAGGCTGCCGGCCCCGGCCCGGTCG
>NZ_JBAGLP010000108.1:0-486 GCF_036689775.1 Isoptericola haloaureus
CTCCGCGCGGCTCTTCCTATCCCGTGGCGGGCCCCTGGCCCGGCGCCGCTGGCTTTCTCGGGGGGGACGGCCGGCCGGGCGAGGCGGCCGGTCCCGGCGGCGCGGTCCGACACGAGGGGGACGCCCGTCGCGGGAGGGATGTCGCCGACTATCGGCTGTGGGGAAGCCGAAACGCGCTGGTCCACGGGGGGGCAGTTGCCCATCGCTGGAATCGGCAGTCCCGCGCGGCGTGTGGTTGACTGTAGTCTGCTCATGACTGGGGAACGCGCGATCCTCGCGCGGTCGCGGCCGGCCGTGCGAGCCGACCGTTCCCCGATACACGTCCAGAGAGCAGTCAGGCCCCCGACCCGCGAGGGGTTGGGGGCCTGCTGTGAAGGGTGTCCGGCGGCGTCCTACTCTCCCACCCCGTCTCCAGGGCAGTACCATCGGCGCTGAAGGGCTGAGCTTCCGGGTTCGGTATGGGACCGGGCGTTTCCCCTTCGCTGT
>NZ_JBAGLP010000109.1:0-242 GCF_036689775.1 Isoptericola haloaureus
CGTGACGGCCCGATGACACGGAGACGACTGCCGATGTGACACGCGTCCCGTCCGGGACGGTGGTCGGTCGGCCGACGGTGTGAGACCGGTCGGGGGCCCGGCCCCCCCCCCCCCGCGGCCGGGCCCCGGGGGTCGGCCGGGTGGCGCGGTGGGCGCGGGGGTGGGGGGATAGAGCAGTCAGGCCCCCAACCCGCGAGGGGTTGGGGGCCTGCTGTGAAGGGTGTCCGGCGGCGTCCTACTCT